>CAZUUP010000054.1:5807-16554 GCA_964623105.1 uncultured Akkermansia sp. | reverse complement strand
GGGCAGACTGTAAATCTGCTGGCTTACGCCTTCGCTGGTTCGAATCCAGCTCCTACCACCAAATTTCCCCCTCCGCTTTTCCTTGTACGACCCGGGGCTTGCCCGGGCGTGGCGGGCAACCTCAGGATACGGGCTTGAGGCGGGGGCCTTTGGGGGTGTCTTCGAGGAGCCAGCCTTTGGCTTTGAGTTCACCGCGGAGAGCGTCGGCGCGGGCGAAATCTTTGGCTTTGCGCGCGGCTTGGCGGGCTTCGAGGAGGGCGAGGATTTCGGGGGGGGCTTCCGCGTCGCCCTTGATGCCGAGACCGAGGATGGTGTCGAGGGAGGTCCACGTGGCGAGAGACGTGGCGGCTTGGGCGGGGGTGGCGGCACCGGTGGCAAGGAGGCGGTTGGTATCGCGGATCCAGTCGAATACCAGGCCCCAGGCACCCGAGACGTTGAGATCATCGTCCAGGACGGCGGTAATTTGGGCGAGGATCGCGCGGTCGGCGGTGCCGACGTGGGTGCCGGCGAGTTCGCGGAGTTTGGCGAGGCATTCGTCGAGGCGGGCGAGGGCGGTGCGGGCGCCGGTGAGGGAGTCGAGGGTGAAGTTGAATTGTTCGCGGTAATGGCCAGAGAGGAGGACGAAGCGGATCTCGCGGCCGGAGAAGCCTTTGGCAAGCAGGTCGCGAAGGGTGAAGAAGTTGCCGAGGGATTTGCTCATCTTCTTGCCTTCGACGAGCAGGTGCGCGCCGTGCATCCAGTATTTGACGAAGCGCTGGCCGGGGGGTTGCACGCCCGCGCCTTCGCTTTGGGCGATTTCGTCCTCGTGATGCGGGAACATGAGGTCTTCGCCGCCGAGATGGAGATCGAAGCTGGGGCCGAGGATTTTCATGCTCATGGCGCTGCACTCGATGTGCCAGCCGGGGCGGCCTTCACCCCAGGGGCTGGGCCAGAAGACGTCGCCATCCTCGGGCACGCGGGCCTTCCAAAGGGCGAAATCGGCGAGGGATTCCTTGGCGTATTCGTCGGTGGCGACGCGTTCGCCGGTGCGCATGGCGTCGAAGTTGAGTTTGACGAGCTGGCCGTAGCAGCAACCGCAGCCGCGGTATTTGTCGATGCTGAAGTAGATGGAGCCGTCGGGCGACTGGTACGCGATGCCGCGAGCGAGGAGGCGCCCGATGAGGTCGATCATCTCGGGGATGTATTCGGTGGCGCGGGGGGTGTGGTGAGGGCGGACGCAGCGGAGTTCGGCGAGGTCCTGAAGGAATTCGGCTTCGTATTTGCCGGTGAAGGCGCGGAGGGTGGTGTTTTGCTCGCGAACACGCTTGATGATTTTGTCTTCGACGTCGGTGATGTTCATGACGTGGGTGACCTGATAGCCGCGGAATTCGAGGTAGCGGCGGACGAGGTCGGCGAAGACGAAGGTGCGGAAGTTGCCGATGTGGGCGAAGTCGTGAACGGTGGGCCCGCAGCAATAGAGGCCGACGCGACGGCCGTCCGGGTCGAGGGGAATGAAGTCCTGCGTGGCGCGGGCCAGAGTGTTGAATAGCTTGAGTCCCATAGGGCGGAGGGAAGGTAGGAAGTAAAAAGGCAAAAGGCAAAAGGCAAAAGGGGGACAGGGGAGGGGAAAGGAAGAAAGGGGTTAGATTTTGCGGTTGTTTGAGCGGGGGGCTGGTTTAGGGTCGGGGAAATTTCCTGCGGGATGGATGGGTCCGTGGCCGTGGTACGGATGCCGGAAGTGCGCGGGGCCGCGGGTGTCATCGTCATGTTTGAAGCTGTTGAACTGGGGCGGGTGGTTGCGAGGGAGGATTATGAGGCGCAGTTGCCGCGGCTGCGGGCGGGGTTGCTGGAGGCGCAGTTCCGGCTGCGGTCGAGCGGACGGGCGATGATCATCATTGTGACGGGGGTGGATGGGGCGGGGAAGGGGGATGTGGTTCACCGGTTGAACGAGTGGCTGGATCCGCGGGGAATTGATACGCAGGCGTTCTGGCTGTCGTCGGACGAGGAGGCCGAGCGTCCGCCGTACTGGCGGTTCTGGCGGGTGTTGCCGGCGCGCGGGCGGGTGGGGGTGTTGTTTGGGTCGTGGTATACGCGGCCGATTGTGCGGCGGCTGGCGGGGAAAATCAGGGACGCGGAACTGGATGCGGAACTGGAGCGCATCGCGTTTTTCGAGCGGATGCTGGCGGATGACGGGGTGATCATTGTGAAGTTGTGGCTGCATCTGCCGGCGAAGGAGCAGGCGCGGCGGTTTCGCGATGTAGAGAAGAATCCGGAGAAACACTGGCGGATCCTCCCGACGGACTGGCATCGGCCGAAGTTGCATTCGCGTTTCCGGGAGATCAGCGAGCGGGCCCTGCGAAGAACGGATCTGGGTCCGGCGCCGTGGCAGGTGATCGAGGCGACGGATGATCGGCATCGCGATCTGGCGGTGGGGCGGGTGGTGTTGGAAGCCATGCGCGAGGGCTTGGGACGGAGGCCGGGACGGGCGGCGAAGGATGGGCGGAAGCGGGCGACGATGACGGGCGGGTTGACGGTGCTCGACCGGGTGGATCTGTCACAGGCGCTGGAGGAGGAGGAATACGAACGGAAGCTGGAGAAATATCAGGCGAAGTTGCATCGGCTGACCTGGGCGGCACACGAGAAGCGGCGATCGACGGTGCTGGTGTTCGAGGGTTGGGACGCGGCAGGGAAGGGGAGTTCGATCCGGCGGGTGACGGAGGCGATTGATCCGCGGTTGTTCCGGATCATTCCGGTGGCGTCGCCGACGGATGAGGAGCGGGCGCATCATTATTTGTGGCGGTTTTGGCGGCATCTGCCGCGGGCGGGAATGATCCGGGTGTATGATCGTTCGTGGTATGGGCGGGTACTGGTCGAGCGGGTGGAGGGGTATGCCCGCGAGGAGGAGTGGCGGCGGGCGTATCGGGAGATCAATGATTTCGAGGAGCAGTTGGTGGAGGATGGAATAGTGGTGGGAAAGTTCTGGCTGCACATCAGCAAGGAGGAGCAGTTGCGGCGGTTCAAGCAACGTGAGGAGGTGGCTTTCAAACGGTACAAGATCACGCCGGATGACTGGCGGAACCGGGGGAAGTGGGATCAGTACGCTGCGGCGGTGAATGAAATGGTGCGCCGGACGAGCACGGAGCGGGCGCCGTGGACGCTGGTGGCGGGAAACGACAAGAAGTTCGCGCGGATTCAGATCTTGAAGACGATCTGCCGGAGTCTGGAGGAGGCGCTGTGAGGGGAGAGGGTGCAGGTAGTGCGCAAACAAACTGATTATGAATGAAAAGAAATTGAACGGACGGGTGGCGGTGATCACGGGGGCGAGCAAGGGCTTGGGCCGGGCGATGGCGCTGGCGGTGGCGGCGGAGGGAGCGAAGGTGGTGCTGATCGCGCGGGGCGCGGGCCCGCTGGAAACGACAGCGGCGGAGGTGCGGGGGTTGGGGGTGGAGGCGGTCGGAATCGCGGCGGATGTGGCGGACGAGGCGCAGGTGGAGCGGGTGCGGAGTGAGGTGGTCAGACGGTTTGGGCAGGTTCACATTTTGATCAACAACGCGGGGATGAACCTGCGCAAGCCGCTGGCGGATTTCACGCTGGCGGAGTGGCGGACGGTGCTGGACACGAATTTGACGAGTGCGTTTCTGATGTGCCGGGCGCTGATTCCGCATCTGGTGAGTGGCGGAGGCGGGCGGATCATTAATCTGACTTCGATGATGAGTCACATCAGCCTGCCGGGGCGGGTGCCGTATTCTTCGAGCAAGGCCGGATTGCTTGGGTTCACTAAGGCGCTGGCGTTGGAGATGGCACCGCGGCGGGTCACGGTGAACGGGATCAGTCCGGGGCCGTGTGCGACGGAGATCAACCTGCCGATTCTAAACAATCCAGAGGCGAGCCGGCAGTTTACGGAACGAATTCCGCTGGGGCGTTGGGGGAAGGTCGAAGAGATTGGGGCGCTGGCGGCACATCTTTGTTCGGATGCGGCGGAGTTCATCACGGGGACGGACGTGGTGATTGACGGCGGGTGGATGGCGCAGTGAGGATTGGCAGGGGACTTTGGGGCACGGAAACGGGCGAGGGTTTTCCAGCCGGAATGCGGGCGCGCCTCCGACGGGCCGCTGGTGGCCGCCGTCGCTCTCCTCGGGGGCGACAAGGCGTCGTCGCGGTTCAAACCGGATTCGGGGTGCGCGTCACGAAATCGGGGCGCATGTCGGCAAGGAACGGTTTGTCGCGGCGATAGGCATCCATGGCGGCGAAGTCCACGGTGGCGCTGATGACGGTTTCGCGGTCGTCGGCGTCGGCGACGATTTCGCCCTGATGATTGATGATCAGGCTGCGGCCGGAATAATGGAAGAAGGGGTCGGAGCCGATGCGATTGACGCCGGCGACCCAGCACTGGTTCTCGATGGCCCGGGCCTGGAGGAGTTTGACCCAGTGGGCGAGCCGGGCGTCGGGCCACCTGGCGATGACGGTGATGAGTCGGGCGCCGGCGCGGCCGGCCGGGCGGAAGATTTCCGGAAAGCGGAGGTCGTAGCAGATGAAGGGCGAGACGAGGCATTCGCCCCAGGAAAAGAGGATGGGGCCATCGCCGGGCTCGTAGGCCGCGGCTTCGCCGCCGGGGGCAAACGGCTGGGATTTGCGGTAGCGGGCGATTTCGCCGCCGACGGGGGAGAAGACGACGGCCTCGTTGCGTCCGCGCCCAGTGGGGCTGGCATTGACGACGCCGCCGAGCAGGTAAACGCCGAGTTCGCGCGCGGTGGAGGCGAGAAACTTCTCGGTCGTACGGGCGGTGCCCTCGGCAATGCCGGGAACGTTCATGCTGAAACCGCAGGCAAACATTTCCGCCAGGAGCACGAGGGAGCCGGGCTCCGGTTTGGCGGCGTGGAGGAGGGTGCGGACGCGGGCGTGATTGGCGGAGGGGTTTTCCCAAGTGATGTCGTGCTGGCAGCAGTAAATTTTCATGGGCAAATCCAACCGCAAATGGGGCGGGCATGGCGAGCCAATGATTTCGCGGCCGTTCGACGGGGCCAGGGATCGGCGCATGAAATGCACATTTGTTTTCCCCTGACCGTGTTTTTCCCTTTTGCTAGCCGGCCATGTCAAAAGAAGCGCTTCGACTGAAGGCTACGCAGTGGCTGGTGTTTGGCACCATGTTCTGGGGGCTGAGCTTTCCGGTGATGAAGGCGCTGGGGATGGCGCAGGAAGAGTTGTTGCCGGGGCGAAGCAGCTTTTTCATCGCGGGCCTGTGTGTGTTCTACCGTTTCGGGGCGGCGGCGGTCTTGGTGGGGATTTTTGCGGTGCGGACGTTGCCGACCCTGACGCGGGACGAACTGTTGCACGGATTGGGCATCGGTCTGTTTGGCGGATTGGGCATTTTATTGCAGATGGACGGGCTGGCGTGGACGGAGGCGAGCACCTCGGCGTTTCTGACGCAGTGTTACTGCCTGATCATCCCGGTGTGGGTGGCCGGACGGGCGCGGCAGTGGCCAGCCGGGAATGTGGTGACCGGATGTTTGCTCGTGCTGATCGGCATTGGAGTGCTGGCCAAGGTGGATTTGCGAGCGCTCCGGCTCGGGCGGGGCGAACTGGAGACGATCCTGGCGTCCGTGCTGTTTACGGGACAGATCCTGTGGCTGGAACATCCGCGGTTTGTGGCGTGCCGGGTGCGGCATTCGACGGCGGTGCAGTTTGCCGCGATGGCGTTGTCGGGGCTGCCGGTGGCCGTAGCGACTACGCAGGAACCGGCCGACTGGGTGCGGGCTTACAGCACCGGACCGACGCTGGGCTTGCTTGCGGTGCTGCTCCTGTTTTGCACGCTGGGAGGTTACGTGTTGATGAACCTGTGGCAACGGCACGTGGGCGCGACACTGGCCGGGCTGATCTATTGCGCGGAACCGGTCTTTGCGAGCGGGTTTGCCTTGTTTCTGCCGGGGTGGCTGGGGGCTTGGTCCGGCGTGGCGTATGCCAACGAAACGGTGACGCGCGAACTCTTGATCGGGGGTGGACTGATTTTTCTGGCGAACGTCCTTGCCCAGTGGCGCCCGCAACCGGCGGTGCCGCCGGCATCGCGGGGAGATTAGCGGGCGTCCGTGCCGGGACCTGGAGCCGGTACGTGGTCGGAAATTGAGCGTTGGCGCGGGATGGAAGGCCGACTGCGGCCATTTGTTTGGTGAAAAAACTTGAAGGGAATGGAGCCAGCGGGACAGGGTGTGCCTGCTCCGTGCGGGATTTTGTGGCGTGCTCCGGTGGCGGTTTTTGGGGAGCGCCATGAATAGGCGAGACGGGTCATTGTCCAACCGGGGCGAAAAGCAAAAATCGATTCCTGAACCTCACTTATCCATGGCTCAATCTCCTCCCGAAAATGTTGATCTCTCGCGGGTCGAACAGGCCCGTGCCACCCGTGACCGAATCTTGGTCGAACTCCGCAAGGTCATCGTCGGCCAGGAGGATTTGATCGATGAAGTGCTGCTCGCGATGTTCGCTGGCGGCCATGTGCTGCTGGTCGGCGTGCCCGGTCTCGCCAAGACGCTGCTTGTGAGCACGCTGGCCAAGGCGCTGTCGATGAACTTCAAGCGCATCCAGTTCACGCCGGACATGATGCCGTCGGATATCACGGGAACCGAGGTGCTGGAGGAAGATCACGCCACGGGTCACAAGCAGTTCGTATTCGTGCAAGGCCCCGTGTTTACCAACCTGCTGCTCGCCGACGAAATCAACCGCACGCCGCCGAAGACGCAGGCCGCGCTGCTCGAGGCGATGCAGGAAAAGAACGTCACCGTCGGCAAGAAAACCTACGCGTTGCAGGAGCCGTTCATGGTGATGGCCACGCAGAATCCCATCGAGCAGGAGGGCACGTATCCGCTCCCCGAGGCGCAACTCGACCGCTTCATGTTCATGGTGTGGGTGGATTACCCGCCGGATGCCGATCTCAAGACCATCATCAAGCGCACCACGGCGGGCGCGCTCGAACAGCCCAAGCCCGTGCTGGACGGCCCCGGCGTGCTCGAACTGCGCAAGACCGTGCGCATGATTCCCATCAGCGATCACGTCGTGGATTACATCGTCCGCCTCGTGACCGCCACGCATCCGAACGACACGCGCGCGCCGGAGAAGGCGCGGAAATACCTGAGCTGGGGCGCGGGTCCGCGCGCCGGGCAATACCTCGCGCTGGGTGCCAAGAGTCGCGCGCTGCTGCGCGGCAGTTTGCAGGCGACCATCGAGGACGTGAAGGCGGTCGCGCTGCCGGTCTTGCGGCATCGCATCGTCACGAATTTCGCCGCGCAGGCGGACGGCGTGAACAGCGACGGCGTGATCAAGGAACTGCTCCGCATCGTTCCGGAAAGCTGAACGCCTGTATGGAGAATCCTACTTGGGCGGAACCGGGGTGGCGACGGCCCGTCGCCACGGGCTTGGCGGGGACGAGTGGTTCCAAACTAAAGAATGAGGGGGCGTTGCTGACCAGCGGCGGGCGCGGGGTTTCGCGTGCGATTGCCCGCGGTTTCAAGCTTGAGGCGACAAGCTGTCGCCGCCCCGGACGCGAGGTTCCCTTCTCATTAGCACCCGGCTTCAGCCGGGTGTTTGCACAAGGAAATCCCCATAACCGCTTCAGCGGTTTCCCGTGCGTGCGAATTTTCCGGAGCTGCCCCGAAAAGCCGTTAAAACGGCTCCCCGGTTTTTCCCGCGATAACACCCGGCTGAAGCCGGGTGCTAATGAGAGGGGGGCGCAGAGTTTCCAGTTTGCGGCGACAAGCCGTCGCTTTCCCGGGAGCAGGGTTTTCGCCCTGTTTTCCCTTCTGGCCCGGTTGGGTGGCCCGTCCTCCGTCACCGTGTCGCCCCGTTTCGCATGACAGGCCCGACCCCCACGCGTTTTCTGGACCCGCAGATTCTGCGGTCGATTGCGCGCATCGAGCTGAAGGCGCGCCTGCTCGTGGAGGGCCTTTACGCGTCGCGGCATCGCTGCCCGTTCTACGGCTACAGCGTCGAGTTCGTGGATCATCGCGAGTACGCCCCGGGCGACGAGCCGCGCACGATCGACTGGAAAATGCTCGGACGCACCGAGAAGTACTACGTCAAGCGCTTCGAGATGGAGTCGAACATGAACGTGGTCTGTCTCGTGGATGCCAGCGGTTCCATGGGGTACAAGCCGCTCGATCCCGAGCGGATGACCAAGTTCGACTACGCCCGCTATTTCAGCGCGTCGCTGTGCTACCTCGCCCGCAAGCAGCAGGATGCGCCGGGCATGGTGCTCTTCGACGAAGGCATTCGCGAATTCATCCCGGCGCGGCAGGGGCAGCGGCATCTCTTCACCATCCTCGCGCGGCTCGAACAGGCGCAGGCCGCGCGCGAGACGCGGCTCGGCGATGCCTTGAAACAAATCGCCGAGCGCCTCACGCGGCGCGGCATCATCGTGGTGATCAGCGATTGCTACGGTGAACCCGAGGCGGTGCTCGACGGTCTGCGGCACCTGCGCGCGCGCGGGCACGAGGTCATCAATTTCCAACTCATGGACAAGGATGAAGTCGAGTTCCCGTTCAAGGCGCTCGCCAGCTTCCGCGATCTCGAGACCGGTCGGCAGGTCGTGACCGATCCGCTGCGGCAGCGCGCGGTCTATCTCGAACGCTTCGGGAAATTCCGCCAGCGCATCGCCGAGGGCTGCGCGGCGGCGGGCATTGACCATCGCTTCGTCGATACCGGGATGCCGATCGAGGAATCGCTCCGCAATTACCTCCTCTACCGGCGGGAGCGCGCGCGATGAACTTCCTGTTTCCAGCAATGCTCGCGGGCCTGGCGGCGCTGGCCGTGCCGGTCATTTTGCATCTCATCGCGCGGCATCGCTTCTCGGTGCAGGAGCTGCCGACGATCCGGTTCCTCGACAAACAGGAGCGCACCAACGTCCTCGCGCCGAAGCTGGTCGATCCGTGGCAACTGCTCCTGCGCCTGCTCGTGCTGATCCTGCTCGTGCTCGCGATGGGCCGCTGGTTCGCCGGTTGGAAAACGGGCGCGCCCGCGCCGCGCAACGTCATCCTCGTCGTCGATACCTCGGCCAGCATGAGGATGGAACTCCCGCTCCCCGGCGGCGCGGGCAAGGCGAATCTCCTCGAACACGCCCGCCGTCAGGCGCGCACCGTCATCGCGGACCTCGGCCCCGGCAGCCGCTGCGGCCTGATCGCGGATCGTGCGGACGCGCCCGCTGATCTCGCGCCGACCACCGAGACCGCGGGCATCACGGCGGCGTTGGAAAAACTCGAAGCCATCGACGGCTCCGGCCGCGGCCTCGTGCGCGCCGTGGCCGATGCGTGCGATCAGTTGCGCGGCCGGCGCGAGGTGAAATCCCAAGTCGTCGTGCTCACCGACCTGCGCGCGACGGCATTTCAAAACCGCGATCAACAGGCGCTCGAACGCATCGCCGCCGCGCAGCGTGATCTGGGCAAGGCGCTCGAAATTCTCTTCGTCGATCTCGTCGGCCAGGCGCCGGATAATTTCGGCATTGTCAGCGCCGAGATTCGCGGCGGCGACGCGAAGGTCGGCGAGGACGCGCACCTGCTCGCGACGGTGCTCAACAGCAGCGCGACCAATCGCACCGCCAAGCTCCGGCTCTCGGTCTCGGGCCGCAAAGAACCGCTCCAGCGCGCCGTCAACGTGCCCGCCAATTCCCGCGCCGTGGTGGACCTGACGGCCCGCGCCAGCCGCTCGATGCAGACCGTCGCGCAGGCCGAGCTGGAGGGCGACGCCTTCCCCGGCGACGACACGATGGCCGTGCCGCTGAACGTCCTCGACGCGCGCCGCGTGCTGATTGTCAACGGCGTGGAATCTCTCGGCGATCCCGCGTCGGCCGCGGCGCGCGCGCAGGTGAACCAACTCTCCGGCGATGCCGCGCGTCCGGCGGGCGTGGCGGCGGCGCGCGTGAGCGAGGAGAAAACCATTGATGGCGCGACGATCCTGCGCTTCGCCTTCAATCCCGGCCGCGAGATGGGCCTGCCCTACGGCACCGGTATTGATGCCACGCTCACGACGCCCGACGCGCTCGCCGCGCAGCCGCTGAGCAAATACGAGTTCATCGTGCTCTACGATGTCACGAGCCTCAGCGAGCGCGCGATGGATGATCTGCGCACCTACGTCGAGCAGGGCCGCTCGCTGCTGATCTTCTGCTCGGAAACGGTGAACGCGGTGAACTTCAACCGCACGCTCGCTTCCGGCGGCAAGGATCGTCCGCCGCTCGCGCCCGCGCAGGTGGGCAATGACAAGCCGTTCGACCAGGGCGTCGGCTTCCGGCTCGGCGGCGAGCTGCCGCTGCTGCTCGCGCCGTTCCGCGATCCGCTCAAGGGTGATCTCTCGGTGGTGCGTTTCCAAAAGCTGCGGGAAATCCTCTCGCGCCAGGAACTCTCGACCGTGCTGCTCGCCGGCAGCGGCGGCGAACCGCTCGCCATCGAAATGCCGCTGGGCCGTGGGCGCGTGGTACTCGCGACGTTCGGCCTCGAACTCGCGCGCGGCAACCTCGCCCGCACGCGCGTGTTTCCGTCGTTGCTCTGGCGGCTCACGGATTATCTCACGGGCCGTTTGCGCCAGCGGCCCGCCGACCGGCTCGTCGCGCTCCGACCGGCCGTGCTGGAGGTTTCCGAGCCGGCCTTCGCGCTCGTGCAGGAACTCGAATTGACGCCCGTCGCCGTGCCCGTCGCCGCGGATGCTGCGCCCGCGCCGCCCGCGCCGAAGCTGCCTCCCTCGCAGCGCCTGAAGGTCGGCAGCGACGCGACCGTGCTCGTGCCCGCGCTGTCGG
>CAZUUP010000054.1:0-5707 GCA_964623105.1 uncultured Akkermansia sp. | reverse complement strand
TCGCAGCGCCTGAAGGTCGGCAGCGACGCGACCGTGCTCGTGCCCGCGCTGTCGGCAGGACGTTACCAACTGCACAAACCACGCGGCCCCGGCGAGACCGGACCGATCTTGGGCTACTCGCGGTTTGTCACCGTTCACGCCGACCCGACCGAGAGCGACTGGACGCCGCTGGACGCGGGTGAAGTGCCGAAGGTGTTCGGCAGCGCGGCGCGCGTGACGGGGGCGGATGCGTTGTCGAAACTTGCCCCGACCGGCGGCGAGCTGACCCGCGCGCTCATCATTGCGCTGCTGTTGTTTTATTTGATCGAAGCGGTCGCGGGCTGGATCGCCAGCGTGCGCAAGGAACGGCGGCGGACCGAGGAGGTGGCCGCGTGAAACTTATCTACTGGCTGCTGGGAATGCCGGAGGCGGGCACCATCGCGGGCGCGAGCGGCTGGCAGTTCCGCGCTGTGTCGCCGCTCGGGGACGGCTGGATCGCGCTGATCGTCATCGGCGGTTTGCTGGCGGCGGCGCTGAATTTTCTCCCGCACACCGTCGCGCCGTGGCGCACGCGCATCTCGCTCGCGCTGATCCGCCTGGCGGGCTTCGGCTTGCTGCTGGTGCTGGCGTTGCAGCTCGAGGCGAACCTGCTCGTAACGCGGCGCGAGAAGCCTGTCGTCGCCGTGCTCACCGACGCGTCGGGCAGCATGGGTCTGGAGGATGTGAATGGGAAAACGCGGCTCGCGGCGGCGCGTGAGTTTGAGCAGCACCGGTTCAGCAAACTGGGCGAACGGGCGCGCGTGGTGCGGTTTGATTTTGACTGGGAGCTGCGCGCCGCCAGGGCCGCGGGCGATCCGGCGGGGCTGACGCGCCTCACGCACGCGATTGCGGACGCGGCGCGGCGCGAGGGCGATCTGCGCGCGCTGGTGGTGTTGACCGATGGCAATGACACGGGCGGCGACCGCGGCCAGTTGCTCGCGCCGATGCTGGCGGCGCGGCGGCTGCCGGTGTTCCCGGTGGTGTTCGGCACGACGACGGCGAAGGGCGTGGCGCGCGTGCAACTGGCCGGCGGCGGTGGATTCGTCCGGCTCGGCGACGAGCTGCGGCTCAACGCGACGCTGTCCACCACGGACATCCCCGAGCAGACGATTGCGGTGCGGTTGTATGAAGTCGGGCGCAAGGAGGCGCTCGCGGCGCGCGAGAATCTGCGCGTCGGCGGCGGGCCGGTCGCGGTGGCGTTTGCGATTCGCCCGGAGAAGGCGGGACGGCGCACGTATCGCATCGTGGCCGAAGGGATCAAGGGCGCGATCAGCCAGCAGACGTTGATGGCCGAGCGCGAGGTGGATGTGATCGATGCGCGGATCAAGGTGCTCTACGTCGATATTCCGCGCGACGAACGGAAGATTCTCGCGCACTGGCTGGCGCGCGATCCGGTGATCGATCTGGCGACGCTGACGTTGCTGCCCAAGGGCGGCTGGTATGCGCAAGGGAACGTGCTGCACAAGAATGTCGGCGAGGGTTTGCCGAACGAAGAGGCCGAACTGTTCCGCTACGACGTGGTGATTCTCGGCGACATCCCGCGCGCTTATTTCCGCGAGGGCGGCGATCTGGCGGAGACGAAATTGCAGCGGCTCGTCGAGTTCGTCGGGCGGCGCGGCGGCGGGTTGGTGACGCTGGGCGGGCGCAGTGTTTACGCGGCGGGATTGTATCAGGATTCGGCGCTGGCGCGGGTGCTGCCGTTCGCGCTCGACGTGAAGGAAGACGCGCAGATTCCGAAGCCGTTCCGCCTGCGCGTGCTGCCCGCGGGCTTCAGTCATGCGGCGATGCAGCTCGAGGGCGATCCCGCGGCGAACCGCGAGGCGTGGCTCGATCTGCCGCCGCTGGATGGTTCGAATCGCGTCGGCCCGGCGAAGGCGGGCGCGAGCCTGCTGGCGGTGCGCGACACCGAGAGCGGCCCGATCCCGATGATCGCGGTGCAGAATGTCGGCAAGGGCCAGGTGATGTCGCTCGCGATGGACACGACGTGGCGCTGGGAAATGATGCGGCCGGCCGAGGGCGAGGATTATTTCCGCAAGTTTTGGGGCAGCGCCGTGCGCGTACTCGCGCCCGATCCGCGCGTCGCGCCGCAGCAGCCGCAGATTGTGAAATATCAGTCGCATCCGGCGGTCGGGCAGAAGCTCACGCTGGCGACGCGGTTGGTGGACGACATTTTCAAACCGATCCAGGGCGCGGAACTGCTCGTGAAAGTCACGGCACCGTCGGGAAAAATCACCGCGCTGTATCCGCGCGACGGTCGCCAAAGCCCGGGGCTGTACGAATACGACGTGGTGCTCGATGAACCGGGCGCGTGGGAAATCAGCACGACCTACGCGGACAAGACCGCGGTCGAACGGATCGTGGCCGGCGGCACGCCCGAGGAACTCGATGATCCCCGCGCGCGGCCCGAGGTGATGGCGGAGTTTGCGGCGGCGACGGGCGGGCAGGCGTTCACGCCGGACCAGGGCGATGCGCTGTTGAATTCGCTGAACCTCGCGCCGAACCGCGTGACGCGTCCGGCCACGGTGGCGCTGTGGAATCTGCCGGCGACGATGGCGTTGCTGATTTTGCTGGTGTGCGTGGACTGCTACCTGCGCAAACGGAGGGGCATGGCATGAACGACGTGCGCGAAATGCGGGAGAGCATCGTGGCGGGCGTGCGGCGGTTCGGCGCGTTCCGCAAGCGGTGGACGTTGTTCGAGGGCGGCGCGCGATTTGTCGTGGGCTTCCTCGGCGCGCTGCTCGTGTGGTTCCTCCTCGACTGGGCGATCAAGCTGCCGATGTGGCCGCTCGTGCTGCTGTTCGCGGCGATTCTCGTGGCGGGCGTGGTGCTGCTGATTCGCTTTGTGGTGGTGCCGTTGTTCCGGCGCATCGAGACCGAACGCGAGGCGCTGTTGCTGGAAAAACTGCACGGCCGGCTCGACAACCAGATCATCGGCTCGCTGCAACTCGGCGAGGAACTGGCGAAGGCGGAGAGTACGGCGACGCTCGGCTATTCCACCAATCTCGTGCGCGAACTCGTGCAGCGGACGGCGCGCACGGTGGGCGATCTCAAGCCGGCGGAGCTGCTGGATTTGCGGCTGGCGAAGCGGTTGCTCGGCGGCGCGGGCGGGTTGGTGGCGGTGGTTTTGCTTTTGCTCGTCGCCGCGCCGGGCGTGGTGCAGCAGCGCGTGGACCGCTTGCGCGACGCGTATGCGGGCGTGCTGGACACGCTCTTCCCGGTCGAGCTGAAGGTCGCGCCGGGGGATGTCGCGGTGCTGCGCGGGTCGCCGGTGAAGCTGAGCGTGCAGGTCGTGGGCGCGCGGCGGCGGCAGGTGGAACTGGTGCGCGTGGATGACAAGAGCAAGGCGGTGACGACGGAGACGCTGGTGCTGGCGGGGCAGGCGGCGCAGTTCGACGTGGCGGCGGCGGAGAAAAGTTTCAGCTACCAGTTTCGCTACGGGAACCGCTTCTCGAAACCGCACGCGGTGCGCGTGGGCGACCGGCCGGAGTTGAGCGCGATGCACTACGAGCTGGCGTATCCGGTGTACACGGGGGTGCCGGCGCGGACGATCGTGGGTTTTGTGCCGCGCTTGCAGGCGCTGTCCGCGACGGCGGTGCAGGTGAGCCTCGCGGTGGACAAGGCCGAGCTGCATCCGACGCTGTCGCATGTGCGCTGGCAGGACGGCTCGCGGCAGCCGCTGAATGTGAGCGGACGGTTCGCGACGTTTTCGTTCAGCATCGACCGGCCGGAGCGCGCGACGATTTTCCTCGCGAGCACGCTGGGGCCGGGCTTCGAGATGAAAGAGCCGGTGAGCTTCGAGGTGCTCGTCGATCGCGACCAGGCGCCGAAGGTGGAGATCCTGCTGCGCAACCGGAGCCTCACGATGTTCGCCGACGCGGCGGCGGGCTTTGGGCTGAACTACGTGGCCGAGGATGATTTCGGCGTGGCGGAGGTGGGCCTCGAATACCGCATCGACACGGTGGACGCGCTGCTCGGGCGGTCGCCGCGCAACGGGACGATGTCGCGCCTGATCGAACCGGCGCGTGACCGGGTGAAGGGGAGCTTCACCGAGATTTTCAAGAGCCTCTCGCCGCCGCTGGAGCCGGGCGACCGCATCACGCTCACGGTGACGGCGAAGGACAACAACACCGAATCCGGCCCGAGTCTGGGCCGCAGCGCGCCGGTGCAGATCGTGATCGTGCGGCCGGATTTGGCGGGCTTTCAGGAGCAGCAGTTTGGGTTCGGCGCGGAGTCGGCGCTGGGCGGATTGAAGAAGGTCAAGCGCGCGACGAACCTGCTGGTCGATCCCGAGAAAAGCATCCGCAAGGAAGCGGCGATCAAGGTCGAGCGGCAGGAATTGAAGGCGCGCGCCGGGCAAGAAGGCTTCCCCAGCGGCGCGGAGGAATCGATCGGCGATTATTTCCGGCTGCTGTCAGGGGAGAAGTGACGGCGGCGCGAACTGCGAAAGCGTATGCAACCGAACGAGCGAATCGAGAGCGCGACGGGCGAGTGTTTGCGCGGGTTGGTGAGTTTGCGGCCATTTTCCACCACCCTAGACCTGTCCCGCTGGGAGAGGGAGCGCTGGTCGTCGCGTCTGCTTGAGAACGGTGTGTCTCGATTATTCGAGGGGCGACCTCCGCTTCTCCCTCTCCCAGCGGGAGACGGTGGGGGTGACGGAGAACGATGGAAACATGCGGAGACGGCAGCAAGTTTTCCCACGCACTGGTATTCGATTTTCGCTTCCGCTACCTCCGTGCGGTGGTTCTGCCTGCTCGCGGTTGTTTCCGCCCTGCTCCCGCTGACGGCGCACGCGCAGTCGTGGGCGGAGCGGGCGCGGCAGATGAACCGCACGGAGATTTCGGCGACGGAGGCGCAGAAGCGCTCGGAGCAGGGCGAGCAGGATCGGCGGAACAAGATTCGCATCCGCAAGATTCAGCCGGCGATGCCGAGCGTGGACTGGAACACGGACCCGACGGCGATCCCCTACATGCTCTACCAGATCGGCAAGCGCACGGACCTGCCGGTGCATTTCGACAACGAGGGGTTGAACACGGCGAAGGACGACATCTTTCAGGAGACGGTGCTGTATCTCACGTCGCATTACCGCTGGGGTTTCAATGACAAGGAGAACGCGAATTTGACGCTGTTTCTCAAGCGTGGCGGGACATTGCTGCTGGATGATTGTTATCCGCGCGGGAGTCCGTTCTCGGAATCGGTGCGACCCGAGGTGGCGAAAATGATCGTGGGCGCGGAGCCGCGGGTGCTGACGCAGGACGATCCGCTGGTGCGGGATTGCTTCAAGATGATCTACCCGACGCCGTGGCCGGGCGCGGCGGAGTTCGAGAATCGCGCGTGGCTCTACTTCCCGCTGGATAACCGGCCGACGATTTTTTTCAGCCCGAACGATGACGGCTGCGGCTGGGAAATCTCGACGCCACCCAGCGCCTCAAATCCCATCGGCGAAGGCATCGGCCACGGCGGCGACAACCGCCAGCGCGAGACGATGTACCAGTGGATGGCCAACTGGGTGTTGTTCGCCTACACGCATTGAACGAGAAAAATTTCATGAAGACTGAAGATGGCGATGCGGGTTTGGGAATGCGAAGCGCGCAGGGTGCCGGGGGTGAACCCCAACGGGGTTCCGTCCTCCAGCCCAGGGTGGCGAGGAACGAGCTACCCTGGGAAATGGCGGCAGAGGGACACAACCCCA
>CAZUUP010000053.1:0-16579 GCA_964623105.1 uncultured Akkermansia sp. | reverse complement strand
ACCGACATCTGGACCCCAATTCTAGGCCACTTCAGCCTGTAGCCAGCTGTCTAGTTTTGCTCCGGCAAGAAATCTAGTTTTGAACCGTCGCCGACAAAGGTGGCGGTTTTCCTTGTCGATTAGAGGGAACGGTCCCAAAATCCGTCCCAGCAAAATCTTCAATGAACCCGCAAGCAGCAGCCCGGTTGGTTGGAATCGCAATACTG
Organism: uncultured Akkermansia sp.; assembly: GCA_964623105.1. Lineage (GTDB taxonomy): Bacteria > Verrucomicrobiota > Verrucomicrobiia > Limisphaerales > BJHT01 > BJHT01. Next base: position 16,373 of record CAZUUP010000053.1, on the reverse strand, counting down.
GTCTTTGTCGCGGTGATTGTGGCGTCGTCGGGCACGTACATTGTGCAGCCGGGTTTTCGCGGGGTGGAGGTGACGATGGGGCGGGTTTCTGCGCAGCCGAAACGGGATGGTTTTGGTTTCCGGGCGCCGTTTGTGACAACGGTGTATCCGGTTTCGATCCGGCAGCAGACGGCGCAGGACAAGGCGGAGTGCTTTTCGTCGGATTTGCAGCAGGTGAACATCGAGTTGCGGGTGTTGTACCGGATTCCGGAGGGGGCGGTGGTGAAGATGTTTCAGGAGTATGAGGGCGCCCCGTTTGAATCCTTGATTGCGCCGCGGGTGCAGGAGGCGTTGAAGGAGGTCACCGCCGCGCAGAATGCCGAGCAGATCGTGAAGGCGCGGGATTTGATCAAGACGCGGGCCCTGGAGCTGACGCGGAAGAAGGTCGGTTCGCTGGTGGTCATCGAGGACATTGTGATCCAGAACATTACGCTGACGCGGGAGCTGGAACGGGCGATTGAGGCGAAGATGATCCAGGAACAGGAGGCGCAGCGGTCCAAGTTTGTACAGCAACGGGTGCAGATCGAGGCGGACACGGCGGTGATCAAGGCCGGGGGCGAGGCGGAGTCGATCCGCATCCGCGGGCAGGCGCTGCGGGAGAACCCGGCGTATTTGGATTTGCAGGTGGTCGAGAAGTGGGACGGCTTGGTGCCGCTGGTGATCGGCGGCGGCGAAGGCCTGGTCCTGCCTGTGGCTGAACTCGAACGTCTGCGGCAGCAAAAACCTCATGGAAGCGCAACCTCGCAAACCCCGGCCCCCCTACAGCGGCCTCTCAAACCCGCCCGCCCCTAGCCCGATGAATCCTGCGCTGCGGAGCCTGATCTTGACCGCGCTGCTGGTGTTTGGGGCATTCGTCGTCATGTCGGCGTCAACCTATGTGGTCGAGCCGGGGACGCGGGGCATCAAGGTGACGTTGGGAAAGGCGGGAGATGAATTTCTGGGCGAGGGCTTCGGCTTCAAGGCGCCGTTTATCACGCGGATCGTGGCGTTGACGGTGAAACAGCGCACCGTGGGCCTGAAGACGGATTGTTTTTCGTCCGATTTGCAGCAGATCATGGTGGACCTGCGGGTGTTGTTTCGCATTCCGGAGCAGTCGGTGGTGCAGATTTACAAGGAGTATGCCGGGGATGCCTTTGACAGCCTGATCGCGCCGCGGGTGCAGGAAGCGCTGAAGGAAGTGACGGCGTTGCAGACGGCGGAGCAGATCGTGAAGAATCGCGAGGAGATCAAGCAGAAGGTGATCAAGGCGGCCCAATTGAAGATCGGGCCGATTCTCCGGGTGGAGGACATTGTGATCCGGAACATCGATCTGTCGAATGAGCTGGAACATGCCATCGAGGCCAAGATGGTGGCGGAGCAGGAGGGGGCGAAAGCGCGGTTTGCCCAGCAACAGGCGGAGATTGAGGCCAAGACGGCAATCATCCGGGCAAAGGGTGAGGCGGAGGCCATCAAGGTACGCGGTGAGGCGCTGAAGCTGAACCCGGCGTTTTTGAATTTGCAGGTGGTGGAGAAGTGGAACGGTCGTTCACCAATGGTGGTGCCGGTCAATGCGGCGTCGAAGGGCGCGAGCTTGCTGCTGCCGTTGAGTCCGCCCGATACCGGGAGCAAGCCATGAGCCCCCGGGCGCGCGGATTGCTGGTGACGGCGGTTTTGCTGGCGGTGGGGGTGGGGCTGATTTTGCTTTTTCCGAGCGGGGTGGCGTTTGCCGAGATGGCGGCGCGGGAGATTCGTTATCTTTGGTGGCTGATTTTGCTCGTGGCACTGGCGATCTGGTTCATTTGGGGACTGGGGCGCAAGCCGCGTGATTGAAAAGTCCGTCGGCTGGGTAGAGCGGCGAGCATCCGCACCTCCGGCCTGCGGGCGAGGGCAGCAATCGGAAATCCGGCGCGTGGGTTCCTCGATGGTTCGGGTGGGCACGAAGCGGACGGAATGTGCCACGTCCGGCGCTGTTTGCAGGGTGTTTCTCCCGGGGCTTCGAAATTGGATGGATTATTGCTTGGCAGGCGGGCGGATATAGCCGCCAAACTTCCATTCATTGCCGATCAATTTCATGGATACTTTTTCGAGGCGGCCGACGCCTTCGATGTACACATTCATCGACACCTCGTTGGGGGAGACGCTCTGGCGTTCCAGAACGCGGAGCCCGGTGATGGTGGCGACGTCGGACTGGTGTTTGGCGATGATGTCGGCCTCGGGTTTGTTCTGCCATGCCCGGGCGATGCGGGCCTGTTCCTCGGGGGCAAGGCTCTGCAAGTAGGTCTGGGGATTGCCTTCGCGCATGGCCCAAATCGAGGAAACGAGGGCGGCTTCCGGGGTCGTGTAACCCGCGAAAGACCAGTTCTCGCGCGGGAATTGATCGCGGGTTGCCGCAGGGCGCGGATCGGCGGAAGGTGGGGCGTCCGCTGTCCGCTGGCTGGCCGTCCGTAATTGCTGATTGTCGGTGCGCAACTGCATGTTTTCCGCCCGCAGTCGTTCGAGGTCCTTGGCTCCGGATCGGGCCTGGCTGATTTCGCCCCGAAGCTTGTGGACTTCGGCCGCGTCGGCGCGCAGGCGGGACAATTCGTAGTCGCGCTGTTTCTCCTCGGCGGCGACTGCGGCCGATTGTTGCGATCCGTGTTCGGCCAGCTTTGCGCGCAGGGTGGAGTTTTCGGCGGCGAGTTCGGCAGCGCGCTGCCAATAAGTAAAGGCGGCGGCGGCGCTGGCAAGCAGGGCAATGGCGAGAACGAGGCGCAAGGCATTCATGGGGATATAGAGCGGTGTCCCGCCTGTTTGCGCAAGCCGGAGCCAACCCCGCAGGAGTCTATTGAGCGTGAGCGAAAATGGCCCGATTCGCCAGTTGTCAGTGATACGGGAGGGTTGGTAGAACATCCCACATGCACACCTCCGACTCCCACGCCGTGAATCTCTCTCGTCGCAATTTCCTGCAAACCACAGCGGCGGGCGCGGGTGCGCTGGCGTTCCCGCTGGTTTCATCCCGGCCGGTGCTGGGTGCCAATGCGCGATTGAACATCGCGGCCATTGGTGCGGGCGGGAAGGGCAGGGTGGATATCGGCTACTGCAAGGGCGAGAACGTGGTGGCGCTGTGCGATGTGGACCAGCGCAACGCCGCGGCGTCCTACAAGGCGTTCCCGGCGGCCAAGCAGTTCAAGGATTTCCGGGTGATGTTTGAAAAGGTCGGGAAGGAAATTGACGCCGTCACGGTTTCGACCCCGGATCACACCCATTTTCATGCGACCGCATTGGCAATGTTGCTGGGCAAGCATGTGTATGTGCAAAAGCCGCTCACGCACACGATCTGGGAGGCGCGCACCCTGACCACGCTGGCGCGCGAGAAGAAGGTGGTGACCCAGATGGGCAACCAGGGGCATTCGCATCCGGACTCGAGGCGGTTGGTGGAATTGATCCGTTCCGGGGTGCTTGGCGACGTCAAGGAGGTTCACATCTGGACGGACCGTCCGGTGTGGCCGCAGGGGATGGCTCGACCGGGCAAACTGGCGGTGCCGGAGACACTGGACTGGGATTTGTGGCTGGGGCCGGCACCGTGGCGGGAATTCCATGACGGCTGCGTGCCGTTCAAATGGCGGGGGTTCTGGGATTTCGGCACGGGCGCGCTGGGGGACATGGGTTGTCACAACATGGACCTGGCCTTTTTCGCGCTCGATTTGCGCGATCCGGTGGCGGTCGAGGCGACCTCGTCGGGCGTCAATGACGAAACAGCGCCGAAATGGTCGGTGATCACCCATGAGTTCGCGAAGCGGGGAAGCCGGGCGGCGCTAAAGTTCACCTGGTATGACGGGGGCAAGAAGCCCGACGCGGCGCTGGCCAAACAGGCGCAACTTCCCGGCAACGGCTACATCCTCATCGGGACGAAGGATACGCTATATGTGCCAAGTTACTGGGGGCGCGGAAGCTTTCTGTCGGGCGCGACGATGGAAGATTTTGCGAGGGTGCCGCAGACCCTGCCGCGTTTCCCCGGAGCGGAGAAAGATCACGATGCCGCGCAGCATCTGGAGTGGATTGCGGCGTGCAAAGGCGAAGGGAAGGCGCTGGCTAATTTCGATTATGCCGGCCCGATGACGGAAGCCGTTCTGCTGGGCAACGTGGCCTTGAGAGCGGGCAAGCGCATAACCTGGAACGCGGAGAAACTGGAGGTGACCAACGCGCCCGAAGCCAATCGCTTTATCCGAACGAAGTATCGGCAGGGCTGGGAATCGCCGGTTTGAATGGGTGGAAATCGCATCTTGGAACCAATGACACGACTTGTGAAATGCGCTGACTGGATTTTGAACGGGTTGGGGCGGCACCGGTTCGCCGGTAAGTTCGGCGGCTGTTCGTGGCGGGGACTGATTGGCAGTTTGCTACTGCTGGTCGGCACCTGGTGCGTTTTGACCGGCGCAGTGGACGCTGCCAGTCCATACGGGAAGCTGCCCCCGAATGCGACAGCGGGCGACCGGTTGATGGCCGATTACTTTCGTTCCGAAACTTTCGCGGTGGCCAACCGGTCCCTCGCTGAGATTCAGACCCGGGCCGACTGGGACGCGCGAAAGGAGAAGTTGCGGCAGCAACTTTTCGAGATGCTCGGGATGTTGCCGCTGCCGCCGAAGACGGAGTTGCAAGCGGTGACCACCGGGACGATTGAGCATCCGGAGTTTAGGGTCGAGAAGGTGCATTTCCAATCGATGCCGGGGTTCTATGTCACCGGGAACCTCTATGTGCCAAAAAAGCTCGAACGGCCCGCACCGGCCATCCTGTACGTCTGCGGGCATTCGCAGGCGAAGACCAACGGAGTCAGCTACGGCAGCAAGGTCGGGTATCAGCATCACGGCGCGTGGTTTGCCCGCAATGGATACGTGTCGCTGATCATCGACACGGTGCAACTGGGGGAGATCGAGGGCATTCATCACGGCACCTATAACAAAGGCATGTGGTGGTGGAATTCGCGGGGCTACACGTCGGCGGGGGCCGAGGCCTGGAACTGTATCCGGGCGCTGGATTACCTCCAAAGCCGCAAGGAGGTGGATCCGGAGCGATTGGGCGTTACCGGGCGTTCCGGCGGTGGCGCGTATTCGTGGTGGATTGCCGCGCTGGACGAGCGAATCAAGGCAGCATGTCCGGTGGCGGGAATCACGGACCTGCACAATCATGTGATCGACGGAACGGTCGAGGGGCATTGCGACTGCATGTTCATGGTGAACACATATCGGTGGGATTTTGCACAAGTGGCGGCGTTGGTGGCACCGCGTCCGTTGCTGATTTGCAACACGGACAAAGATCCGATTTTCCCGCTCGAAGGGGTTGTGCGGCTTCACGAGAAGGTGCGCCGCATTTACGAGTTGCATAACGCGGGAGGCAACCTGGGATTGTTGATCACCGAGGGACCGCACAAGGACACGCAGGACTTGCAGGTGCCGGTCTTGCGGTGGTTCAACCGCTTTTTGAAGCAGGACGACGGTCCGGTCGAGACGGTGGCCCGCAAGTTTTTCACCGGTCAGGAGCTGAAGGTGCTGGACAAGACCCCGGAAGGTGAGCGGAGCAGCCACATTCATGAGACCTTCGTGCCGCTGGCGGCGGCGCCCGCGGTGCCGACCAATGCGGCCGCCTGGTCGATGCTGCGTAACGAATGGATGGTGGCGCTGAAGGAGCGCGTCTTCGGTGGCTGGCCGAAAGAGGCGGGTGCGCTGGAGGTGCGGCCCGTGTTCGCCCGGGAGCGGGACGGTGTGCAATTCTCGGCATACGAGTTCCAGAGCCAGAACGCGGTCACACTGCGGCTCTATGTGGCCGCTCCCGCGGGCGGCGCTGGAGCCGAACAGTTCGTGTTGAATGTGCTGGATGAGCGTGACTGGGCCAACTGGCTGGGAACCGTCGTGGGTGGATTTTCGGCGGAATTGCGGGACGAACTGGCCGCCGTGGAGCCCGGTGTGCAGATCACAGCCACGGCCGAAACCGCGAAGATTTACGCGGACTGGCAGAAGTTCATCAAATCAGGCCGGACGGCCCACGCTTATTTCGCGCCGCGAGGAACCGGTCCCACGGCGCCATCGAATAACCCCAAACACATCGTGCAAATGCGCCGGCGTTTCATGCTGCTGGGCCAGACGCTTGATGGGATGCGGGTGTGGGACATCCGGCGGGCGTTGCAGGCGGCCCGAACGCTGCCTGAGGCCGCGGCCGTGCCGTTGGTGCTGCGAGGGGGAAGGATGATGGGTATCAATGCACTCTACGCCTCGCTATTCGGACCGGAGGTCGCGGCGCTTGACCTGCGCGACGTCCCGGCATCGCATCAGGAAGGGCCGGACTATCTGAATGTGCTGCGTTTTCTCGACATTCCGCAGGCGGTGGCCTTGGCGACGGAGCGCGCCCAGGTGACGCTGCGTCAGCCTTCGCCGATAGGTTTTGAATTTCCGTCGGCGGTGGCCGCCAGAGAATGGTGGGGAAAGGAGCGGCTCAAGATTCCGGCGCGTTGAGCGGTGGCCGGGCTCTGGATGGTCGCGAGGCTGCGTGTGGCGACGCCGACGGATCGGGTTGACCCGGTTGGAAGGCCAATGCAGCGGCGTGGAATCGCGGGCGAAATTCGACCGCTAGCCGATGAAGGAGCAGATGTATTCGCAGATCCCGGTTGTCACCTCGATGTCGAATCCGGATTTGGCCGGGACATCAAATGCTTGCCCGGCGCCGTAAGTTTGGGACTGGTTCGTCCCGTCAAGCTTCACGATGCAAGTGCCGGCGACGATTTCCATGCGCTCGGCCTTGTCCGTGCCGAAGTGAAACTTGCCGGGGTAGATCAGGCCGAGGGTTTTTTTCGAGGAATCCGGGAACAGGATGCTGTGACTGACGACCTTGCCGTCGAAATAGACGTTGGCCTTGGTGACGGCGGTGACGCCGGTGAATTGAGCAGGAACAGTTGCCATAGTGGGCGCGGAGTCTTTGGCGGCGGCCTGAAAAGTCAAGCCGCAGCACTATTGGATTTGGCGGACGGGGAACCGCGGCGGCGCGCCGTCTTCCCGGAACGCACGGCCTCGTTCACAAGGTTCATCCGCGCAATGCTTCGACCAGCCATTGGCTGAGCGCGACGTCGGAGGACCGTTCGGCTATTTCCCAACTCCGAACCGGCTTGGCATCCGAGCCGATGAGCGTTGCTCGGGCGTTGGCGGGGCTGAGCGCCACATTGCGGCCGTCCACGAGGGACTCGAAGCGCACCCGGCGCGGCGTCAGAACGCCAACAAGATCAGCAAGATCACCCGCGGCAATCGCTCCCGGGACGATGGCGTCGTGCGCCACGTGGCAGAACGGAGCGCGGAGGAGAGATTGAAATCCCGCGAAGACTCCACGTGCGACCACGGCCCGGACATCATCCTCGAATAACGCGCCCATCAGCGCCAGCAGACCTCCCAGAGGTTCGCAATGATGGGGAGCGCGTCCTTCGCCGATGAGCGGCTCGACAAAGCCGGGCGGATTCACCGGCGCAAATGATTCTCCCCACAGCGCGACCCGGGTGGCGTCCACCTCGTCCCGGGTACGGAGGTGACCAAGGACACTGCGAAGATCACGGAGGCGCGCGCCGAGCAGGGTGCCGCCCAGCATCAGTTCGGTGGCGGACAGCGAGGTGGCCTCGCTCCGCCATTCGCGGGAGCCCTCGGGGCTGGTCTCTCCAGTGCCGCGGACGTCCGGCAGGCAAACGCCGACACCCGCGCCCAGCAGTCCACTCAGAACTTCGCCCCGGTCGGCGAGGAATTTCTGTCGGCCCGCCTGTGCAAGTCCAATGACCAGAGGAACTCGATTGCCGGCCGGCCTTACGGGAAGAATGAGGAGCGACGGAACCAGCACGCCCGGCTCGGTCTCGAGGACGAAGCGTTCGGCGCGGGCGCGGGGAAGCAACGCGATGTTCTGTCGCTCGTTGAGCGACGCTTGGCGAATTGCGGCCGGGGACACGTTGCCAAGTCGTTCGTTCCATTCCGAGCGCAGCAAATTTCGCCGCGCGACCGGGGAGAGCGGAGTTAGCTTGGTTCGCAAAGCGGCGAGTCGGGTGGCCGCCAGATCGGAGTAAATTTCATGCGCTGGCCGGGGTTGGAGTTGCGCGCGCAGCTCCGGGGTCAGGCAGGCAAGTTCCGCGGCGGGCAGGGGTTTCGAGTATTCCACAGCGCGGATTCCGAACCACTTTTCAAGGGCCGCATGGATGCGTTGGCGATGAGTGATCCCGATGTTGTTGCAATGCGAGGCGTCGGGGGGGCGTCCGCTGAGGCGTCCGTGCCCATGCGCAAAAGCCAGATTCTCGCCGGCACCGTGCCAGGCGTACACCTGTTGCAACCGCCGCCACACCGGATCGCGTTCCCGGTCCCAGCTGAATTCATGGCTGTAGATCAAGCGCCGCGGTGCGATGCTGGCGACGATGGCCCACGGCAGAAAACCGTCACTTCCGCTGCGTCGGAGATTCCGGGTGGATTCCCACGAACCGCCGCCAAGATAATTGAAAGTCACCGCGGCATCGTCGGGGAGCGGAAAGCGGGTTTCGGGCTGTGGGCCGCCGAAATTGAAGGGGGCCACGCACGTGAAACGCGGATCCAGTGCGCCGACGACCGCGGCCGGGTCGCCGCCGCCTGCCACCGAGCCGAGCAGAATGACTTTTTCCCCATCGACGTTGGCGCGTTGCAACACCACGTCCAGCGCCCGGCTGATATCCCACGCCATCCAACCCATCAGGCTGTCACCCAAAACGTGCAACTGAAGGGCGCTGTAATAGCGGAAGCGATAGTCCTGCCGCGAACCGGCCGGATGATCACGGCGTTCGCCGTGACCGGGAAGGTCGGGAATCATCACGGCGCAACCGGCGCGGGCCCAGGTCATGCCCATATCCTGCAATTCCGTTTGCGTCTTGGAATTGTGGTGGCTGTGGATGATGACGATGGCGGGCACCTTCGCTGACGAGCGGGGCAGGGCAGGGGAGTTCACCGGAAGGTAAAGATTGGCGGTGACAAACACTCCGGGACGACTTCCGAAAACAAGATTCTCTATCTGAAATCCGTCGCCGGACTGCCTGCGGGTCACGTGGATGGGTAGCGTTGCTGCCGACGCGGGAAATTCGCCCAGCGAGCGGCGGAGCGCTTCGATGCGGGGGGCGATAAACTGCTTCCAATCGGCCAGGGAGCGCAGTTCCGCCCAGGCAGCGCGGTCGCGCACGTTGGTCTCCCGCTGGCGGGTTGCCAGGTTGACGGCCAGCGTCTGGGCAAGGTTTGGATTGGCTGCCGCCAAGGCCCCGGGGATCAAAAAGGAGCGGGCAGGGTGGCACCACGGAAGCGCAAGCAGCGCTGCACTGGTGCGCAGAAAATCCCGGCGGCTGGTGATTGACGTGGAGGACATAGGAGAAGGGTACCGCGCCGGACGCCGCAGGAAACACCGAAGTTCATCGCGGTTCGGACAGGGCAGGGGGGGATGAGCAGCCACGGCTTCAACCCGTCCTGGCCGCGTTGAGGCGCGGCGCATAAGTCGCGGAGCGGGCGCCAAAAATTTGCCCTTTCATTCAAAGGGAACGCCAGTATCGTGCCGAAGTAACTATTTGCGGAAGAGTCGAGACGCCGCGGGGGCCATCTGGCTGTCGCGGTTTGCTCGTTTAGCCGCCTGAAGATTAATGGACGCAGCACACATCCGAAATTTCAGCATCATCGCCCACATCGACCACGGGAAGACCACGCTCTCCGACCGGCTTTTGCACCGCACGGGTACCATCGCCACGCGCGACATGAAGGAGCAGTTGCTTGACGCAATGGACCTCGAGAAGGAGCGGGGGATCACAATCAAGGCTCACCCCGTCACCATGCTTTACAAAGCCAAGGACGGTGAAGTGTACGAGCTAAACCTGATCGACACGCCGGGACACGTCGATTTCACCTACGAAGTTTCACGCAGCCTTACCGCGTGCGAAGGGGCGTTGCTGATCATCGACGCTGCGCAGGGTGTCGAGGCCCAGACGGTGGCCAACGTGCATCTGGCGATGAAACTGAATCTCGAGGTCATCCCGGTGATCAACAAGATCGATCTGCCGCACGCCGACATCCCGCAAACGCTTCAACAACTGGAAGACATCATCGCCATTCCAAAGGAACTGGCGGTTTTGGCCAGTGCCAAGGAAGGCATCGGCATCGAGGATATTCTCGAAGCCGTGGTCAAGCGCGTGCCGGCCCCCAAGCCCACCGGTGCCGCGAGCCTGCAGGCGCTGGTGTTTGACTCTTACTTTGACACCTACAAGGGCGTGGTGTCCCACGTGCGAGTCTTCAATGGCGAACTCCGCGCCGGAATGATGGTCAAGCTGTTGCATTCCGGAAAGACGGTGGAAATCAAGGAGGTCGGCAGCTTCAATCCCAAGCCTTATACCCGCGAAAAACTCGAATTGGGGGAGACCGGGTACATCACCGCCAACATCAAGAGTCCGGCGGAGGTAAAGATGGGTGACACCATCACCGACGCGCGCCATCCATCGCCCGAACTGCCCGGGTTCAAGGAAATCCATCCGATGGTGTTCAGCGGCATCTACCCGATCAACACGTCGGATTACGAGCACTTGAAGGTCAACCTGGCCAAGCTGCAATTGAACGACTCGGCCTTTGTTTTTCAAAGCGAGAGTTCGGTGGCGTTGGGCTTCGGCTTCCGCTGTGGCTTTCTGGGATTGCTGCACCTCGAAATCGTTCAGGAACGGTTGCGGCGCGAGTACGGCATGGACATCATCACCACCTATCCCAGCGTGGTTTACCGGGTGACCCTGACCGACGGCACGACCAAGGAGATCGACAATCCGGCGTTCATGCCGGCGGTGAATTACATCGAGAAGATTGAAGAACCGATGGTCGAGGCGTTCGTTATCTGTCCCAATGAAAACATTGGCGACATCATGGCTCTGCTGGCCGAAAAGCGCGGCAGCGCCGAGCACACGGAAACCATGGACTCACGGCGCGTGATGATCACCAGCAAGCTGCCGCTGAACGAAATCCTGATCGATTTCCACGACCGCATCAAAAGCATCACCCGCGGGTACGGCTCGATGGATTACGAGGAACAGGGCTATCAGGAATCGGAAATGGTGAAGCTCGACATGCTCGTGAACGCCGAACCGGTGGACGCGTTCTCCTGCCTGGTTCACCGTTCCAAGGCGGAATCCCGCGGCCGCGCGCTGGCGGCGAAGTTGAAGGAGGTCATTCCTTCCCAGCAGTTCGCGGTCGCCATCCAGGCCGCCATCGGCGGCAAGATCATCGCGCGGGAGACGGTCAGTGCGATGCGCAAGGACGTCACCGCCAAGTGTTACGGCGGCGACATCTCGCGGAAACGGAAACTGCTGGAAAAGCAGAAAGAGGGCAAAAAGAAGATGAAGATGTTCGGGACGGTGAACATACCCCAGGAGGCGTTCATCGAAGTGCTCAAGGCCTGATGACCGTCCGGCTATGAACTTGTTCCTCCTTTTCTCGCGCACGGCACGGCACGCCTCGGAGATGCGCAAGCACGCTCTCAAACTGCTCCATTCCCAGCGCGACATTCTCGCCCCCAACGCCATCGAAGCGATGGAAGCCGCCATCGCCGAGCTTGAGGCCACGATCAAGTCACGGGCGGATAAATCCGCGTTGCTGGCCAAAATGGAGGCGTTGGAACAGGCGGCGGCCAAGTGGTTGAAGCCCTATCCCAATCCCTCGATTCGCGAAAACGTCGAGGTGATTCTGGTCGCCATTGCCGTGGCGATGGGCATCCGGACCTTCTTTCTCCAGCCGTTCAAAATTCCCACGGGATCAATGCAGCCGACCCTCTACGGCATCACGCACGAGGACTTGCGCGGGAAGCCCGGGGCCGAAATTCCTGGCGCCGTGTCGCGGTTTGTCGATTCCTGGTTCCGCGGCACTTCCTATTACCATCTCGTCGCGGAGGAGGACGGTGAATTGCTGAACGTCGAGCAGGCGACGACCGTGCTCCCGTTTGTAAAAAAGCAAAACATCTTGGTGGGCGGTCGCACCTACACCATCTGGTTTCCTCCGGACAATCTGCCGGGACGGGCCGGCTTTCATCCCGGCCAAGTCTTCAAACGAGGCGAGGACATCATCAAGCTTCGGGTCAAAAGCGGCGACCATCTGTTCGTGGACCGGATGTCCTACAATTTCCGGCGGCCCACGCGCGGCGACATCATTGTCTTCGAGACTCGCGGAATTCAGCATCCGAACATGCCCCAGGACCAATTTTACATCAAACGACTCGTCGGCATGAGCGAGGAGCGCCTGCGGATAGGCGACGACAATCATTTGATCGTCAACGGCGAGCGTCTCGATAATCGCACGCCCAAGTTCGAGCGCCTCTACACGTTTGAGCGCTCAGCGCCAAAACCCAACCACTATTTCGGGCACGTCAACAACACGAGCTATCCGGGGCTGGCACCGCTATTTCCGACCGCCAATGCGGAGGTGACCATTGGTCGCAATCGCTACATGGCCATGGGGGACAATACCTTGAACAGTTTCGATTCTCGCGGCTGGGGCGATTTGCCGCGAGAGAACGTAATTGGCAAATCGTTTTTCGTGTACTGGCCGTTTAGCAGTCGTTGGGCGTTTGGAGCGCAGTAACCGTCGATATTCAGCCCGGATCGAGTTGGAGGCTTAAATAGCGCACAATGTTTGTTATATTCAATACAGGTTTATTTGCCGGCGGCCAGCACCTTGCCTGCAAATCCCCTCGCGACCTCAACGAGACGCAGATCGCCGCTCAAGTCGCCAAACCGCAACGACGGCGCACCGCTCTGATCACGCCCAAGCAACTCACCGGGACCGCGAAGCTGCAAATCCGCCTCGGCAATTTTGAAGCCGTCGGACGTCTCCGCCAGAATCTTCAGGCGTTCGACCGCGCCCGGTGACTTTGCTTCGGCGACAAGGATGCAGTGCGATTCGTGGGCACCGCGTCCCACCCGACCCCGCAGTTGGTGCAATTGCGCCAGCCCAAAGCGGTTGGCATTTTCGATGACCATGACCGTTGCATTCGCCACGTCCACGCCGACCTCCACCACCGCCGTGGCCAGCAGCACATGGATCGCACCGCTTCGGAACGCATCCATCACGCGATCCTGTTCCTCGCGCTGCAACTGACCGTGAAGCAAGCCGACACGCCACGGCGAAAAGGTCTTTTCCAACCGGGTCAATTCGAGCGCGGCGGCCTTTACGCCTGCCACGGCGTCCGCTTCGTCCACCCGGGGATAAACCACGAAAGCCTGTCGGCCCTCGGCCAGCTTGGTCCGAAGAAACTCCCATACCTTCGGCAACCGGTCGGGTGTGCGGACAAACGTTCGGATGATACCTCTTCCTCCGGGGATCTCGTCGATCACCGAGATGTCCAGATCGCCGTATAGGGTGAGGCCAAGGCTTCGCGGAATGGGCGTTGCCGTCATGGCCAGCAGATGCGGGTACCTGCCTTTCCGCACCAGCCGTTCCCGATGCACCACACCAAACTTGTGCTGCTCGTCAATGATCACCAACCCGAGTTGATCCGGTCGGAAACCCGCTTCAATGAGCGCATGAGTGCCGACATATACGGTGGCTGGCGTCCTGCCATCACCCGTGCCGGAATCCAACCCGGCCGCGTCTCCTCCCCTGCCCTTTTCCGAGCCCGTGTGGAGATGAACCGGGATTCCCAATGGCGCGAACCAGTGCTGCAAACGCTGAAAAAGCTGGCCGGCAAGAATCTCGGTCGGAGCCATCACCGCGGTGTCAAAACCGCTTTCGATGGTCATTAGCGCGGCGCAGGCCGCAACAAGGGTCTTGCCGCAGCCGACATCCCCCTGCAGCAGGCGCCGCATTGGCACGGCTCCACCCAGATCCCGGCGGATTTCCCGCAGCACCCGCGTCTGCGCTGCCGTTAGCGAAAACCCGAGTCGGGCGAGAAACGGCTTCATCCATCGGTTGTCGCCCGCGCAAGGCAACGCTCCGCCGTGAGCCTCCAGATTCTTCCGGCGCCGTTGCATGGCCAGTTGCAACTCGATGAATTCGTCCACGGCAAGCCGCTGCCGCGCGAGTTCGGCATCCGCGATTTCCGCCGGAAAATGGAGATTTCGGACCGCCATTGCCCGGCTGGGGAATCCCGCCAGATCCGCGGCCAGTTCCGGATGCGGCTCAAGGATCAACTTTTCGACGTCCGCCAGCGTGCGCCAGACCAGGCTGCGCAGCCAACGCTGCGGCAAACCCTCCGTCAGTGCATAAATGGGCGTAACGCGGTTGATGTGAATGAACACCTCCTCGCCCGGCTCCAGAACTTCTGTCTCGGGATGGTCAATGGTCCGCGGGCGGACATCCAGCACCTTACCGAACACAAGCACTTCGTCGCCGACCCGGAAATAATTCTCCATGTAGGGCAGATTCCACCACCGGCAGTGCAGGCGCGCGGTACCATCCTCGGCCACGAATTCAAAACGGGAACGGGTGCTCTGTTTCCAGCGCTTCACCCCCAGTGCAACAATCCGTCCCCGCGTAGTCGCCGACTCGCCCTTTACCAGTCCGGAAATCGTCTTCAGCAGCCGCCGGTCCTCGTAACGCCGGGGACGGTGCAAAAGCAGGTCCTGCACTGTGCGCAGGCCCAATCGAGTCAACTGCTCCGCTCGCTCCGGTCCGACTCCGCGGAGTTCCGTGAGCGGCGTTGCGAGGTTGACTGTCTTCGGAGCGGTCATGCGCGGGTTATACGCCTGGAAAATGTTGGCTCAACGGGAAATCATTTGCGCCCGGAGGGTCTTGATGCGGTACCCGACGGCGGGATCACTGCCGCCCCTCGAACCGACCCAAGCATCAACCCGACTGATCAAAGACGCTGCCAAGAACCAATTCTTTCGTCTTCCAGATCAATGACATCGTCAGCGCCAGTGGCAGCAGAATCAAAAACACCAGCAGGAACCGGCGAGCGTCGATGATCGCATCGTGGACCGTCGCCATCCAGACGGGCAGGGCCCCGGAACTCACCCACGGCACCAGCCCGAACGAAAATGCCAGCAACAGCAGCACGCAGATCATCAATCCGAAGTTTATCCTGGTGAACATACGGATTTCGCCCCGTAACGTCTGGTCCGGCAGCATCGCCGCCAGCCGCTGCAGGACAAAATTGAGATTGAAGACGAAGAGCACCCCTGAAACCGCCAGCACCGCAACCGAGAAACTGAAAATGGCCTCCTGCGGCATGCGATTGGCCCAAAAGATGAACGGCGAAAGCCCGCAGTTGATCAGACACAGCAGCTTGCTTCGATCCAGCACCCGCTGCCAGATGCGCTCCCCGGGTTGGAATCGCGCAATCTGCCAGAGCCCGTAAAAAAGCAGCGCATTTCCCGCGACCGGCGGAACCACTCCCAAACGCTGCGCCAGTTCGCTCAACTCACTCTCGACCGACACCAGCAGGGTCCCGGGCAACGCCCAAAACAGCACGGTAAGCCCGCGCACCAGGCACCGCAGCGAACGCATCAACTCCGCTTTGGAAGCAGGTTCGGCCATGGGCGCGCGCTGCTAGAACGACAGGTATGTGTAATCCTTCAACCCGCGCTCGTACTCGTCCAGCAAGCGCATGGCCTCCGAGGGTTTCAGCTTGTCCGTCTTGATGGCCTCGTCCATCTGCGCCTTCATCTGCCGCTTGAGCTCGTTCTCGTCGTACTGCACCGCCGCCAGCGATTGCACGATCGTGTTTCCCTCGATGATCTCCTCGATGTAATAGCCGCACGGCTCGTCCGGCTCCAGGAACACATGCACCTCGTTCACGCGGCCAAACAGATTGTGCAAATCGCCCATGATGTCCTGATACGCGCCGACCAGGAACATGCCGAGGTAGTAGGGCTCCGGCTTGCCGTTGGGGTTCAATGCATGCAACGGCAGCGTGTCACGCACATCGCGCAGGTCGATGAACTTGTTGATCTGCCCGTCGGAGTCGCAGGTGATGTCCACCAGCGTCGCCTCCCGGTCGGGCCGGGTTGCGAGTCGGTGTACCGGCATGATGGGGAAAAGCTGGCCCAATGCCCAGTGATCCAGCAGCGACTGAAACACCGAGAAATTGCACAGATACTGGTCGCCCAGCGTGTCCTCCAGCTTGCGGATTTCCTCCGGCACATACGCCTGCCCCCGAAAGCTCTGCACCACCGCGCTCCCAATCTCCCAATACAAAGTCTCGATCTTCGCCTTGTCCGGCAGGTCCAGCAGTCCCAGCGTGAACATGTTGTGCGCATCGTCCTTGCGCTCCAGCGCGTCGTGATACGCCTCCAGCTTGTTCAATTTCGGCAACCCCTTGCGAATCTCCACCAACTCCTTGACCAACGGATGCTCCGACTCGCCATAGGTGAACGGATGCTCCTGCCG
>CAZUUP010000052.1:0-16763 GCA_964623105.1 uncultured Akkermansia sp. | reverse complement strand
TTCGAAGTGATTGATCCGGCGCAGGCTGGAAAACGGGTGGGACTGATGGGTTCGCGTCCGGTGATGATGCTGGTGGAGGCAAGCCGGATAAATGATAATACGCCGTTTCAGACTTCTCCGTTGCAGAGCGACTACGTCACAGCTTGGAACCGGTCCGGTGGTGCCCCACCGAAGGGACTGAAAGAGTCGGCAAGGGCACTCCTCACCAAGCTGCCCGAGGGGCTGCAAGCAATGCTGGTAGGGAATCGGCTGCGACGACTTTATTCCCTGTCGAACCAAGACTTCTACAAACGATTGGACTAGAATGGAAACCGAACCAGACGGGGGACGGAAGGTCTGAGGAACCGCCCGAAGCAGCGGACGCCCAGGGAGGAAGCGGATGTCGGATTGCCGGGTGCGTTTCCATGAACTCTCGGAGCCGGTCATCCTTGGATATGATTCATGAAAGTCCTTGATTTGCAGGCGGGCGTTTTTTTGCCGCAATCATTCACGGCAATTTCAACGACCTGGGTAGATTTCGTCTGCCTGAGTCAACAGGCTGAACGGTGTCCGTTCGTGCCGGGGGACTGACTGCGACAGCGATTTGAACCGGCTGCAGAACGGAAGCGGGCATAGCCGTGATTGGTGAACGGATAGTTGCTCAGAATGTGGTCCCCAGGTGGGCGCGGCTGGGCTGCCGTTCTGGTAAACAGGGTGCAAGCAGTCTGGGGATGGTCGAGACGGGAACTGATGAGTGGTTTCGGCAGCGGGAAGCGTGAGGGGACAGTATCGCGGGGTGAGCGGGGAGCGGCCGGGTTGTGTTCGCCGGCCGGGCAGGGTGGCGTTTGGCAAACATGGGAACTTCCAGCGCATCGGGCGGAGCGGCGCAGGACATCCGGGGCGGTCAGGCGCGGTTGCGCTCAGGGGCCTTGTGGAACCTGATTGTGGCCGTCTCGACGCAGGGGGCGACGTTTGTGACGAATCTGATGCTGACGCGGATTCTGGGCGGGGAAGGTTTTGGGAAGTATGCGGCGATAGCGAATACATTGTTGACCGTGGCGACGGTGGCGCAAGTGGCGACAGGTTACACGGCGACGAAATATGTCGCGGAGTTGCGGGCGCACGATTCCGCGCGGACATTACGGATTTGCCGCCTGTTGCAACTGGTATGCGTGTGGACCGGGTTGGCGGGTGCGCTGCTGATTTTTGCCGGAGCCGGGTGGATGACCAGGTGGTTGTTTGGGGTTTCGGAACTGGAGACAGCGGTTCGCATGGGGACGGTGTTCGTATTCTTTTCCTGTCTGAACGGACTTCAGTCCGGAGTGCTGGCGGGTTTCGAGGCGTACCGGTATCTGGCGCTGGCTGGCATGGTGGGGGGGGGCTTTGCGGTGGTGGCGACCGTCGGTGCGGCGGTGGGTTACGGGTACGAGGGGGCGATCTCGTCGATGGCCCTGACGGCGGCGGCCAGATGGGTCGCCCATGCCGGGTTTGTGCGCCGGGTTGTGTCCGGGCGGGAAGGGCCTTGCGGGTGGCGGGATGCGATGGGGGAGTTTGGGGTGATTACTCATTTTGCCCTGCCGGCGGCGCTTTCGGGTTTCTTGCTAATGCCGGCGGTGTGGCTGGCGAATGCGATGCTGGTGAAGCAGCCGGGCGGGGTGGAGCAGTTCGGGGTTTATAGCGCGGCGTACACGCTGCGAACACTGGTCCTGTTTGTGCCCGGTGCGGTGACTGGTGCGGCGATGAGCGTTCTGAACAGTCTTCGCGGGGCGGGGGCTGTGGCGGGATTTCGGCGGGTGTTTTGGATTTCGATCGTGATGGCTGGAACTGCCGCGGTTGTGATGGCATTGTGCCTGCAGTTCCTGGCGAGCTGGTTGTTCGGCCTGTTTGGACGAGATTTTTCCGGAGGAAACGCTGTGTTGCCGGTGCTGCTAGTTTCGGGCTGTCTGGAGGCGGTTGCGCTGGCGGTGTACCAGCGGTTGCAGGCGTCGGGCCGGATGTGGCTGTCTTTAGGCGTCGTGATCCTCCCGTGGCAGGTGGTCTTCCTGGGGGTTGCGTGGTGGCTGGTGCCGGCGCTGGGTGCGCGCGGACTTGCGTGGGCGTCAGCTTGCGGAACGGGGGTCTTTTTGGGAACAACGCTGTTGGCGGTTCGTTGGTTTGGCCGGTAGCTGCGGGATAGCATGCAATTGAAGCGATTGATCAAACGGATGTGGCAGATGTGGCAGGTGCGCCGTGATCCGGTAGCGTACGCCCGTTCGCTCGGGGTAAGAGTCGGAGAAGGGACCCAGATTTTCTCGACGGAACTGGGGATTTTTGGCGGCGAGCCGTATCTGGTGACACTGGGTCGGTGTTGTTATGTCACCGAGGGGGTGCGTTTTGTGACGCATGACGGCGGGGTGCTGTTGTTTCGCAACGAGATACCGGATCTGGAGTTGGTTCTTCCGATTACGTTGGGGGACAATGTGTACGTAGGAATGCGAAGCATCCTGCTTCCAGGCACGCGGGTGGGCAGCAATTGTGTCATTGGCGCGGGGGCGGTAGTGCGTGGGGAGCTGCCGGGGAACACCGTGGTCGCGGGGGTGCCGGCGCGGGTAATCAAGCCGCTGTCTGAGTATCGAGCTGGGTTGCTGGCCCGGAGCATGCGCGTCGGGAGTCTGAATCCGGATGTCAGACGCGAGACGTTTGAACGACGCTTTTTTCTGAGGTAAACCAAGAGATGGGGATCATGTCCATTCCAAGGGGATCGGTAGGCGGCCTGCGGGGCTTCGGCGCACGCGCATATCAGGTGCTGTTGGTGATGCCATTGTTGAGTCTGGGCTACGTCGGGCTGAGCCACGAGGGAGATCTGCCGGTGGTGATTCCGGCGCTGGTTCTGCTGAATTGCGCGACTCTGTTTCTGGTGCTGTTGAGCATGCCGTCGTTTCGAATGCCGGTTTTTGAAATTGGCACGATGTTTGCGATTGTGGTGGCGATTTACGGATTTGTCCCGCTAGTGCAGTATCAGTTACGGGGTGGTGTGTATGGGGCGGCGAGCGACAACCGGTTGTGGATCAGCCAGCCGACGGCGGAGGAAGTGGGGATGGTGGGGTGGGCTCATGTCCTGTTTCTGATGTCGTTTGGCATCGCCTACCTGCTGATGCGGCGGGGATCCGAGTTCGAGGTCCATTCGTCCGAGGACGTCAGCTGGAAGCAGTTGATGTTCGCGGGTGTCCTGCTTGCCGCCGCGATGGTGGTTCAGTTCGGGATCGAGATGGCGTTTGATCTGTCATACTCGACTTATGTGGAGAGCTATCTCGTGGTGGAGAAGCTGCCACAGTCGCTTCGGCAGGTGTACGGGCATCTGCCAGGCATCATTTTCACGCTCAAGCTGCTGCTGCTTGCGGGGGTGTTCGTGCGGTCGCGCAATCCGATGTATATCGTGGGGATCTGGTTGGGAATCGAGTTGCTCATGCTGCTGGTGCGGATGGGGTGGCGAACGTACCTGATGCTTTCGATCGGCGCGACGTTGTTGTTCTTCCATGTCTATGTCCGACGGGTCAACTCGCTGATTTTGGCCGGGATTGGAGCGGCGGTGCTGGGAGGGTTTCTGGTATTGGGAATGATGCGGAACTCGGCGCTGGAGGATGCGTTTGTGGGGACGGGGGTGTGGGAGCAGAGCAACGAGATGGAGGCGGTGTTTGCCAACGCGGTGGATCTGATGCAACAGCGGGCGCGGAGCACGATCAGTCTTCCGCCGGAGGCGCAGATAAGTGAACTCACGGCCTTCATTCCGCAGCAGCTCCTGCCCTTTCAAAAGTTCGACTACGCGCAGTGGTACGCCCAGCAGACTTATGTCACCGATGGATACACATCGGCGTTCGGGACGATTGCGCAGGCGCTGGCCGGGTTTGGGTGGTGGGAGCTGACGGGGCGGGGTCTGTTGATCGGGCTGATTTTCGGCGGGTTGCACCGTTTTTTTGCCAACCGCTCGGAACGCTGGCTGTATTTGGTGGCGTATGCCTGGCTAATCGCCATGTCCTACCAGTCGTTTCGGGCGACGACGCTGCAGCCGTTCGCGGTCTTTTGCCTGGAAGCGCTTCCGGTGTTTATGGTGATGCGATTGGTCCCGCGGGAGGATGCCCGCCGGCCCGTGACCCGTTTCGAGGGTTAACGCTGCGGGATGAAGATACTCCATTGCATCCCGACGCTGGAGGGCGGCGGCGCTGAACGGCAACTGTGCTATCTCGCCCAGGGACTGGTTTCTTCCGGCATTGATGTGCGGGTGGCGTGCATGCGCGGGGGAGTCAATGCAGTGCGGCTTCGGGCGGCAAATGTAGAGCCGGAAGAGTGGGCGGACATTTCACCGGCGTCACCGAGAACGCTGTGGCGTCTGTGGCGGACGATCCGCCGGGAGCGCCCAGACATCGTCCAGACCTGGATCTGCCAGATGGATGTGTGGGGAGGCATGGCGGCGCGGCTGACACGGACTCCGTGGATCGTGAGCGAACGATGTTCGCGGCAGGCGTATCCGCCGACCCTGAAGAACCGGGCGCGGCTGCGTATCGCCTCGAACCCTTCCTTGGTGATCGCCAACTCTGAAGCGGGAGCGCAGTATTGGCGGGAGGAGTTTGGGTCAGCGCCGAGGCCCGTCGAAGTCATCCGAAACGCGCTTCCACTTGCGGAGATTGATGCGAGCCCGGCGGGGCGCATCGAATCGTTGGAGGCCCCCGGGCGGTTCGTGCTCTTTGCGGGGAGGCTCGACGCGCAAAAGAACTTGAAAGTCCTTTTGCGAGCTCTCGCGTCGCTGGTGCGGGAGGAGGACGTGCGCGTCCTGTTGTGCGGCGAGGGGCCGGAGGAGAGTGAACTCCGGCGGCTCACAACCGAACTTAGAATCGCCGATCGAGTGATATTTGCAGGCTATCTCCGCAATCTCTATTCATTGATGAAGTCCGCCGCGGTCTTTGTTTCGATCAGCCGCTTTGAGGGGCACCCCAACACTGTGATGGAGGCTATGGCGTGCGGGTGTCCGCTGGTGGTCTCGAACATCCCCGCCCATCTTGAGTTTTTGGACGAGGGGAACGCCTATATCGCGCCGGTGGAGGATGTCCAGGCGATCGCCTCGCAATTGCGTGCCTGCCTGCGGGATTCTGCCGGGGCTTCCGCCCGCGCGGCCCGAGCGCGCGTCGTTGCCGAGAAATGGGGCATCGCGGCCAGCACGGAACGGTATATTGCTGCCTATCGGGCGGTCGCACCCGGCGCGGCGTAAGCCGACGCCTTGGGGTTCAAGTCCCGACGAACCGGCTTGCTCACACAGGGTCCGCGACCGCCGCCGACTTGCGGAGAACTTTGGTGCCGAACGGCGCGGGGAATCCACCCTCATTCCAGTGCGCGTTCAAGATAAGACTGATTCGCCTGGTCTTTTGGCCACTGGCGGCGTTGCTCGTCAGTCACAGATCCGGTTTGGATTTGCTCCTTCTTCGCGCCTTGCCAGCGGCAAGAATCCCGGCGGCCTTTGTCTCATCTTGAACGGGCATTCCTATTGCCCTCCCCGCTCCGGGATTCGGCGGATTGGTGAGGTTCGGCAACGAAGCTTGGGTTTGGCGATGGCGCCAGAACCTTCCCGGGGTCCGGCTGATTGCAGATGCGGCCGTGGTGCGGGAGGCGTGCGGGCCGTCGCCCCACTGTTGGCGGGTGGCTGGGTGGGTTTGGTAATACCACTGTAAATGCGGACAGCGTCGCGGATTCGCCGAGGTTTCCAAATGTCTGGTTTTGCAAGTTGCGTTGCGTGAATGGTGTGCTTCATTGAATGAGGCAAATTGGTCCAAGTTGTACCCCATTGTGAAAACTCTTTTGTTTCCCCGTCCGGCGCAGTTGTTTTGTGCCATCGTGCTGCTGGCGGCGGCGGTTTCGAATCCGGCCGCGGGCGTGGAGCCTGCGTCGAGCATTGTTTACGAGGGGAATCTGAATTCCGACGGTACGCCCGCCAACGGTCGGTTCGATTTTTCATTCACGCTTTTCGACGCGCCAACCGCCGGGAATCGAATCGGGATCCCGGTGGCGATCCCGGGCGTCAGAGTGACAAACGGAGCGTTCAGCGTGATCATAGACTTTGGCATCCATCTGTCGCGAGCGACGGCTCTGTGGTTTGAAACCGCCGTTGCGCCGGCCGGATTTCCGCCGCCCGTTGTGGTGGGGGGACGGGTGCCGTTGAATGCTGCGCGTTTCGCCGTGCATTCCAGCTATGCCGCAAACCTGGTGGGAAACGCCTTTGATGTGACGCTGGCTGGAAACACGACCAACGCCAACGCAGCTCCAGGAACGGTGGCGATCTACGATGCCAACCGGGTTTTGACGAACTCCGCCGTGACGGCGGACGAACTCATGGCGCTGGCCGGCGTTCGGAGACCCTTGCAGGTGCAGATCGATGCAGCAGACATCCGCTCCGGGGGGTCCGTGACCAATCTGAGGCTGTCCGGGGATACAATCCTGCCGGGTTTGAGGTCGAACCGCCTGGCCATTGTCAATGCCGATGGAGTGCTTGCCAGTTCCGGGATAACGGCGGACGAAGTGTCAGTGCTTTCCAACCTGCGGCTCCTGAACGTAAAGGCACCTCCCTACTCAGCTGTCGGTGACGGGGTGGCGGACGATTCGATGGCGATTCAGTGGGCGTTGAGCGATGCGGTTGCGGCGGGCGGGCGGGTAGTTTATCTGCCCCCGGGAGTTTACCGGACGACAAGAAGTTTGGTGGTGGGTTCCAATACCCGGGTAATTGGCGCGGGGCGCGGACTCACGGTGCTACGGGGACCGCCAGGCACGCTGGTGCCAGCAAACGTAAACGGGGCAGGCGTCTATGCTGTGCTGGCCATGGTCGCGGCCGACCGATCTTCGATCGAGAATCTCACCGTTGACAACCGGTCCAACGGAACCGACGCAAACGGGATTGCGATGCTCCCGGACGGCCCAAACTACTCAGGCACCCCATGCACGCAGTGCTCGGTGATGAACTGCGAAGTTTACGGTTACGACACCCACCAATACCTGATCTGGAACCTCCGTGGCACCACGATTCGGATTATCAACAATTATTGCGATGGCGGTGCGCAAGATCAGAGTTCACGGATCAAGCTGGAGGGCATCGAGACGTTCGGAGGCCAGAACGTGGTGATCCGTGACAACACGGTGCTCAATGTTGGGATCAACGGCATCAATGTTGCGTCGCATCCGATGCTGCCGCAAACGGGGTTAAAGGACATCATCGTGGTCAACAACTGCGTTCGCGGCGCGTACAACGGCATCTGGTGCAACACCTCGGTGGGCGCTGGCATCACCAACAATATCAATGGCGTTCAGATTCTCGGGAACGTTGTCGAGCGCTGCGCGAGTGCCGGTTTTTACTTTGTGGGCGCAGATGGAACGTCGGTCGATGCGCTACTGGTGAGCGGCAATGTTTTTCGAGACACCCTGCATGGCGTTAATTTTTACGATCCTTGGCAGACCACCTTTAACTGTACCTCGATTGAGAAAAATGCCGTGATCAACTCGGCGCAGAGTGCGTCGACCATTGGTGTCGTCATTCAAGGTGCGGATGGCGTCAATGTCGTGGGAAACAGTTTCTGCATGCTTGGCTATGGCGTATGGTTGGTCGATGCGAAGAAATGCTTTATCAATCAGAACCATTTTAGTTCGATTCAAGCCTGTGGGGTGAATTTGATCCGGAGTGCAGGGCTCGATGTTCGCGGAAACCACTTCAACGGATTCAACCTTGCCCGCAAAGGATGGAACGGTGCGGTCGTTGTTTCCGGGGTGCAGCAGTCGGTGATCACTGGGAACAGTTTTTTCAGTGATTTCGATACCGTCGCGATGCGGATTGACGCCGCATCTGGGCGGGTACTTGTGCGTGATAACCCGATCCAATACGATTCGGCGCTCGCAGCGCCAATTGTCAATAACAGCACCGGCCAGAACACCGGCGTCCTGCGATTCTCCGCCGGATCAACCGTGCTGGACATCACCAATGCCGTCGTCAACGGCTCCACCCGGCTGTTGGTGCTCCAGGAACGAGGCGCACCAGTTGCCTTCACCGTCAGAAACATCGGCGGTGGTTTCCGGGTGACGCTTGGAAGGGTTGCCGCCGGCGACGAATCGTTCCGGTTCGAGGTGTTGCCCTGACCGGTGACGGGGCTCTTAGCATTGGTCTGGGCACTCTGGCGATGTGCGTTTCCCGGCGGAAGGCAGAGAGATCGGCTTTCGTGCTGGTGCGGGGAGGAGCGGAAGAAGGAGTCGCAACCGCCGAAACGAGGTGGATTTTGCAAGTGACTTCGCCGGCAACGGCAACGAAATATCAATGTGCGGGATAGCCGGAGTTGTTCAATTCGCGGGCGGGGTGCAGTCTGCGAGTCTTGTCAGGAGCGCGGCTGCGATGAAGCATCGCGGTCCGGATGCCGAGGGCGCATGGATCGCGGGCGATGGCGTCGTGGGCCTGGCACACCGGCGACTGGCGATCATAGATCTTTCGGATCGCGGGCGGCAGCCGATGCTGGATGCCGCCGGAGCGCTGGTGATCGTTTTCAATGGAGAGATATATAATTTTAGGGAACTGCGTGACGAATTGATTGCCCGCGGGCATTCGTTCCGGACGGGGACGGACACCGAGGTGATTCTTGAGGCATACCGCGCCTGGGGCACCGAATGTCTCAGCCGGTTCAATGGCATGTTCGCTTTTGCGCTTTACGACCAGACCCGCCGCCAGTTGTTTCTGGCGCGGGACCGTGCCGGTGAGAAGCCGCTTTTCTATGAAACGCGGGGTGACGTGTTTGCGTTTGGCTCGGAGTTGAAGGCGTTGTTCGAGTTGCCGGGCAGCTGCCGGCGCCTTGATCTCCCGTCGCTGAACCATTATTTCGCCTACGGGTATGTGGCGAGCGGGTCGTGCATTTTGCAGGGCGTCCGGAAGCTCCGGGCCGGCCACGCGCTGCTCGTCGATGTGGTCAACCGGCAAGCGCGTGAATGGGAATACTGGCGGCTGCCGGAGAACCGGGTGGCGCCGGCGCTGGATGAGTGCGCATTGGTCGAAGAAGCGGAAGGGTTGCTTCGTGATTCCGTGCGCTTGCGCCTGGAGGCGGATGTGCCGGTCGGGGTGATGTTGAGCGGGGGGCTGGATTCGAGCCTGGTCACGGCGTTTGCCGCCCGCGAGACTGCGAAGGTTAAAACGTTTACGGTCACGTTTCCGGGGCACACCGGTTACAACGAAGCGGAGTATGCGGCTTTGGTTGCGCGGCACTTCGGCACCGAACACACCGAGTTGCCGGCACCGGAGGCGAGTTCCGACCTGCTGCCGATGCTGGCCCGGCATTACGACGAACCGATGGCGGATTCGTCGATGATCCCGACTTTTCTGGTTTCCCGGCTGATCCGGATGGAGGCTACGGTGGCGCTCGGGGGGGACGGGGGGGACGAATTGTTCGGAGGCTATCCGCATTACTCGTGGCTTCTTGAACAAGAACGTTGGCGGCGGCTGGTGCCGGTGCGATTGCGGCGGGCCGTTACCGCCGTCGCATCCCGGTGCGTGCCGCCCGGTGTGAGAGGTCGCAACTATCTGTTGAGTTTTGGTGAATCCACTGACCGAAGCATCGCACAGGTGAACATTCACTTCGACGCGGCCAGCCGTTCGCGTCTGCTGGCTCCGATCGCAGATCAACTTGGGTTGATCGCCGCGCCGGAGCAGGCGAAGGCCGCGTTCGCCGCGACCCGTGGCGGGATGATCGATCGTGCCTGTGCCACGGATTTTAGCACCTATCTGGTGGACGATCTGCTTGTGAAAGTGGATCGGGCAAGCATGGCGTCCGGACTCGAAGTGCGCGCGCCGATGCTGGATCATCGGTTGGTGGAATTCGCCTTTCGCAGTGTTCCGGGACATTTGAAGAGTACGCGGCAGGCCCGGAAAATCCTGTTGAAGCGGCTGGGCGCACGGGTGCTGCCGCGGGAACTGGATCTGAACCGGAAACAGGGTTTCTCGATCCCGCTCGACCGGTGGTTTGCGGGACCGTGGGAGAAATTTGTCTCCGAGATTCTGCGGGAGGCAAGTCCGGACCTGTTTGATGCCGGCTTCATTGCCGGGCTGTGGGAAGGGCAGAAACGCGGACGGCGCAATGCGCAGCGGATTTTTTCGATTGTGCTGTTCGAACTCTGGCGGCGTACGTTCAAGGTGTCGCTTGGCTGAGGGGGGATTGGTTCAATGCATCTGGCAGTCGTCAACCTGACGAACGGCGGTCTAAGTGGGGGGTACCGGAAGTATCTCGACCAGGTGGTGCCGCGCCTGGCTCGGGATCCGCGGTGCGGAAGGCTGAGCGTCTATCTTCCGGAGACGGTCGGGTCGCCGGTGGATACCGGGGGGGCGGTGATCGAACACTGGCCGGTCGGCGAACATCGGCGCGGCTTCCGCTGGGTACGGGAGCGTTTGGTGGCAGCGGTGCCGGACGTGATCTTGATTCCGACGGCGCGCAAGCTGATGGCGGGGCGGATTCCCGTGGTGACGATGGTGAGAAACATGGAACCCTTGCGGGTGCCGTTCCGGGGGAATTCGGCGGTTGAGTGCATGAAGAATGTGGCCCGGCACTTTGCCGCGTGGCGGGCGTGTCAGGGGGTCGCACGGGTGATTGCCGTGTCGAATCATGTGAAGGATTTTCTGACGACGCGGTGGGGCGTGCCCGGGGAGCGGATTGGCGTGGTTTATCACGGGGTCGGGGACGCTGGAGACGGATTGGGGGACAAATTGCCGGCAGTCCTTTCGGGAGGGCCGCCCGGGGAGTTTTTGTTCACGGCCGGTTCGATCCGACCGGCGCGCGGCCTGGAGGATGCGCTGGGTGCGCTTCCGGAGTTGCAGCGGCGTTTTCCGGGGTTGCGTTTGTTCGTCGGTGGGGTGGCGACGCCGGACGCCGCGCGTTATGAGGTGCGGATGCGCGGGTTGGTGAGAGTGCTTGGCATCGAACGGAGCGTTGTGTGGCTGGGAGCCCTGGGGGCCGGGGAGATGGCGTGGTGTTTCCGCAATTGCCGGGCGTTCTTGATGACCAGCAGGGCAGAGGCTTGTCCAAACACGCTTTTGGAGGCGATGTCGCATGGCTGTGGTATTATTTCGACGGACTGCCCGCCGATGCCAGAATTTGCGGGCGAAGGCGCGCTTTATTACAGCCGGGAAAGTGCGGCGCAGCTTGCGGCGCGGGTTGGCGAAGAACTGACGGATGAAACCAGCAGCGGGCGACGCCGCCGAACGGCGCGGGAAATTGCAAGGCGATTTACCTGGGATAAAACGGCGGCGGAAACAATTGCACAATTGCCGGCGGAAAGGTGACCGTGCGAGGCTTGAAAGGATGAAAAACGGAAACGAACGAAGAGTAGCGTTATTTGCGGCCGGGGAGGATCTCGTCGGCGCGACGCGACGCGCAATGGAGGAGAGCGGCATCCTTGCACGGGTAAAGCCAGGGGCGCGGGTGGCGATCAAGCCCAACCTGACCTATCCGTATCACAAGCGAGGCGTGACGACGTCACCGGACGCGATCCGGGCGGTGGTGGAGGTGTTGCGCGAGCGCACCGACAAGATCGCGGTGGTTGAGACGGACGGCGGTTACGGGGCTTGGCGTGCGACGGAGGCGTTTGCCGGGCACGGGTTATACGAGTTGCGGGATCAGTTTGGGATAGAGGTGGTGAACTTGTGCGAGGAGCCGCGGCGCATGATCAGCTTCCGATCCGGGTGGAGTGAACATCAGTTGCCGCTGCCGGTGCGGTTGCTGGACGAGACGGACCTGTTCATCACGATGCCGGTCCCGAAGATCCATTGTATGACGGTGCTGACCCTTGCGTACAAGAATCAGTGGGGTTGCATCCCGGACATCATGCGACTTCGGCGTCACTACATCTTCAACGATGCCATCATCGCGATCAACCGGGAGCTCCGGCCGGCCGTGGTGGCGGATGGGAGCTATTTCCTGGACCAGAACGGTCCCATGGAGGGGGTGCCCGTGGCGATGGACTATGTCATTGGTGCGAGCGATGCGGGTTGCTTTGACCGTTACGCTTCGGAGCTGATGGGTTTTTCGTGGGAACAGGTTCCGCATTTGAAGCGCGCGG
This sequence comes from uncultured Akkermansia sp., assembly GCA_964623105.1. Taxonomy (GTDB): domain Bacteria; phylum Verrucomicrobiota; class Verrucomicrobiia; order Limisphaerales; family BJHT01; genus BJHT01. The sequence goes on along the minus strand of CAZUUP010000052.1, from coordinate 4,688 downwards.
TGGCGGTTGGCGACATGCCGAAGGATCTGACGACGGTCGGTTGCAACGTTTCGCCGGCCGCCGCCCGGAAGCACCAGTTCAGGCTCGACCGGACGGGCAAGAACCTTATCGCCCTCGCGGGGTTTAAGAGTCGTTTTCTGACGTGGCTCGGGTACGAGTCCTGGTTCGGGCGGGTTGTGCTCCACGGAATTCTCTATGCCATCATTGGCAAGCCAGTGAAACCTTCAGCTCAGCAGTGATTAGTCCCGTATGAATATTCTCGGAATCAACGCATATCATGGAGATTCTTCGGCCGCACTCGTAAGGGACGGCATGCTTGTGGCCGCGGTGGAGGAGGAGCGGTTTAACCGGGTGAAGCACTGGGCGGGATTTCCGGCGGAGTCGATCCGCTATTGCCTGACGCATGCAGGGATCGGATCCGGGGATTTGGATCATGTGGCTGTTTCGTTCAATCCGGGGGCCAATCTGAAGAAGAAGATTCTGTTTACGCTGAACAACACGCCGAGTTTGAAGGCGATTTTGGATCGCTTGAACCGGCAGAGCAAGGGACTTGGGTTGCGCGATAATCTGGCGGGGGTCTTCGGGTGCCCGGTCGGGGAGATTAGGGCACAGATCCACAATGTGGAGCACCACGCTTCCCACATCGGCACGGCTTTCCTGGCGTCACCGTTTGAGCGGGCGGCGGTATTGTCCATTGATGGCATGGGGGACTTTGTCAGCATGCTTACGGCGGTCGGGGAGGGAAGCTCGGTCAAGCATCTGGATCGGGTGTATTATCCGCATTCGCTTGGTTTTCTCTACAATGCGGTCACTCTTTACCTGGGTTTTCCCGCGTATGGAGACGAGTACAAGGTGATGGGGCTGGCCCCGTATGGGGAACCTGAGTTTGTGGACCTGTTCCGCCGGATGGTACGACCGAAGGGGGACGGGTTCGAGTTGAACCTCGATTACTTCACCCATGCAGCCAAGGGAATCTCGATGAGCTGGGACAAAGGGGCGCCGGTGGTGGAGGCGTTTCACAGCGAAAGGCTGGTCCGGGAACTTGGGGCGGCCCGGTTGCCGCGGGAAGAGGTGACTCAGCGTCATCAGAACATTGCCGCATCCTTGCAGCGGGTGACGGAGGAGATGATTTTTCATGTTTTGAACCGTCTGCACAAGAAGTGTCCGATGGACAATGTCTGCGTGGGCGGGGGGGTGGCGATGAATTCGGTGGCGAACGGAAAGATCACGCAGAATACGCCATTCAGGAACGTCTATATTCCGATCGGGGCGGCGGACAACGGAACCTCGTTCGGGGCGGCGTTTGAGGTTTGGAACACGGTGCTGGGGAAGCCGCGCTCCTTTGTCTTGGAACACGGGTACTGGGGTCCTTCGTTTGAAAACGCCGAGATCGCGGCGATGCTCCGCCGGCGAGGGATGGCGTTTGAGGAGTTGACGGAGGCGGCGCTGCTGGAACGGGCGGTGGACTTGATTTGCGAGGGGAAGGTGTTGGGCTGGTTTCAGGGCCGGATGGAATTTGGGGCCAGGGCACTCGGGAACCGGTCGCTGCTGGCGGATCCGCGGCGGGCAGATATGAAGGACATAATCAATCTGCGGATCAAGTTCCGGGAGAAGTTCCGTCCGTTTGCGCCGAGCATTTTGGAGGAACGGGTGGCGGCGTATTTCGAGTTGGACGAGCCGTCGCCGTTCATGGAGAAGGTGTTCCAGATTCGGGCGGAGAAACGGACGCTAATTCCTGCGGTGACACATGTGGATGGCAGCGGGAGATTGCAGACGGTCAAGCGGAGCACCAACCGAATCTACTGGGAATTGATCCGAGCTTTCGAGCAGCGGACGGGTGTCCCGATGCTGTTGAACACCTCTCTGAACGAGAACGAACCAATTGTGCATACTCCGGAAGAGGCTTTGAATTGTTTCTTGCGCACCAAGATGGACAATATCGCCATTGGCAACTGCCTGGTAAGACGTCCGTGAGAAATCTGGACGCCGGGCAAATGACAAAGGAATGCGATTTCGGGCGATGAATCCAAGGTTCGGAACGTTTCCCTGCCGTCGGCAAACGGTTCAGCCCCTGAATGGGCATGAAGCCGTTGAAAACGACGGACGGAATCGTGGGTAAGAAATCCTGTGCAGCGATTTTGGAGGAGAATTTTCGACACGGAATGAGGGCGTGATCACGGGGTTCCGCCGCGTTGAAATTTCATCCAGGCAGCCATTTCCGCCAGAGCGTCCACAGTTGTTGCAGGATGGGTGAACCCGGCGGCCTGAAGTTTCGAGCAACTGAAGGCGCTATGTTCCAGCAGAGCGTCGAGTTGCTGGGAGGTAAGCGGGGGACGGAACCGGAAGGTGCGACGGAGCAAGTCGCCGAGCCGGGCGGCTAGGCGCAGGAGGGGAACGGGAAGCGTAGGAGGAGGGCGATGCCGGTTGAGGCTTTGGGAAACCAGAGTGGCGAACTGCCTCACCGAGTAGTTTTCCCTTTCAATGAGATAGAATTGATCGCACCCGGGGTGCGTCCGTGCGGCCAAAAACAGGGTGGCCGCCACCAGATTGGAGACACTCACGACTGACTTGACGTTGGTATTCGGCCCGGCGAGGAAGAAACGCCGTTGCGCGATGGCGCGCATCAACCGGAAAACGTTGGCTGTGTTGCCGGGTCCGAAGACGACGGCGGGTCGGAGGATCAGTGCGTGGCGCGAGGGTGACTGGGCCGACCAGGCGGCTACTTCGCGCTCTGCATCGAGTTTGGAGCGTCCGTAGGCGGTGTTCGGAGCGTCCAGCTCCGGATCGGACTCACGACGGGGGTTGGAATCGGTTGCCGGAGGGGCGGCTTTGATGGTGCTGAAGTAGATGAACCGGCTTATTCCTGCGGCAGTGCAGTCGGCGAGCAGTCGGCGGGTGCCGAGGACATTGATGTCATGGCAGAGGATGTCGTCTTCCGGGGTCGGGTTTTCGATGTGGTGCCGGGTGGCCAGGTGGAGCACGCAGAGACGGGGGAAATTAGTGGGAAGCCGGATCGGGTGGTTGGCCTGCCATTCCTGCCATTGAAATCCCTCGGGGATGAGCGGCGGCGGGCGTCGTGAGAGCAGGAGGGCACTCTGCCTTTGCGCGTGGAGGTGTCGGACCAGATGGCCGGCAATGAATCCGGTTGCCCCGGTGATAATGAAATCTGGGTCAGGCATGCGACTGAACTGCTCGGGAAAAGACTTCCAGATACCGGGCGGTGGCCAGCGGGCGATCGTAGTGGGAGGTAAAGGTCGAGCGGGCATTGAGGCCAAATTGGTGGCGGGTGGCCGGTGATTGGAGGGCGTTTTTGATGACGGCGACTAAACCGGGGACGTCGCCCGTGGCCACTATCCAGCCAAGTTGATGATCCCGAATCAACGTGGGGATCTCGCCGCGGGCGGGGCCGATGTAGAGGACGGGTCTGCCGGCGGCCATGATGCCGTAGATCTTGCTGGGGACGAGCAATCCTTCGAATCCGGGGATCAACGTCACAATTGCGACATCGGCGCGGTTTAAGCTTTCGTTGAGTTTTTCGTTTGGGACGTAATCGGAGAAGAAACAGGTGCGCAGGTTGTTGCGCTGCGCGAGTTCTTCGAGGATTGGCCGGCGTTTTCCCCGGCCGACAAACTCGAAGCGGATGTCCGGGTGGTCGCGGAAGTGTTCCATGGCGGCGGCGAGAGTTTCGAAATCGTGTCCGGCACCGAAATTGCCGGAGTATTGGAAGCAGACGGGGGGGCGGTCCCCGGTGGGGCGGGCGAGAGGGTAAATCAACCTCCCGTCGTGCCAGTTGTGGATTGGATGGACTTTCGCCCGGGCAAGCCGGGGGTGGGACTTGAGCACCTGTTGCTGCATGTATTCGCCGATGACGATGGTTTCAGCAGCCTTGCGCATGTAGCAATCGAAAACCCAATTCACGAACCGACAGATTATCGATCCGGACTTTAGAAAACCCGAGGCCACGGCCAGTTCAGGATAAAGGTCTTCGATGACGTAAACGAACGGGCGACGGCGGATCAGACTGAAAAGCCCACCGATGAAAAGCGAGAATGGTGGGACGGAGGTCACGACGAGACAATCGTGGCGGGGGAGGCGAAGAACTTCCAGGCAGGAGAGCAGGGCAAAGGAAAGGTAGTTGGTCAAGCGACCGAACGACGAGTGGCGGTCAAACCGGAAGCCGGTGGTCCGGCGGATGGCGATTCCACGGTGCTGGGATAGTGGCGGATAGCTTTCGTCGAGGTTGTAGCCCCGGGCACTGGTCACGACTGTGACCCGCCAGCCGGCTGCAACGGCGTCCTCGGCGACGGCGGTGATCATTTGGGAGACGGCGGAAGTGTCTGGCCAGAAGACCTGACAGTGAATGATCAGGGAACCGGGGGTGGTTACGGGCTTGCCCGAGGTCATCGAAATCGAGTGGTCCTTTGCAAGGGTGGCTTCAGCATTCCGCAATCAGGGGACGGGTAAGTCGCCGATTTCAGGCACCCTGTCAACGAGAACCTGCTCGAAGGCCTGGGATGGAAAGCGGTGTTTGCGCAGCTGGAAGTGCGGCTGGGCACGGGAACGGTGGGATTGGAGCTTTGAGGTAAGAAGGCCCGACATGGCTGTTTGGGTTGGTGGAGCCGAGGGGATTCGAACCCCTGACCCCCACAATGCCATTGTGGTGCTCTACCAACTGAGCTACGACCCCA
>CAZUUP010000051.1:0-17076 GCA_964623105.1 uncultured Akkermansia sp. | reverse complement strand
GCCCGTTGCCTGTAGGCCCGGTGCCCTCACCGGGCGAGTTTTCAAACACGCTCTCAGACATCATTCGCTTCCGTAGATGTCACGCCGAGGTCGGCGTCGCAACGGTTCGCCCGCCAGTGTGCCGGCGCGAAGCCAGTCGTGACGCCCGGCCTCTGCGCTCGCTTTGTGCCAGCGGACCGGGCACCATTCGGGCGTGTCAAAGTCCATCGCGCTGAGTGAAGTCTTCCCTTCGCCGCTTCCCATTGGGGCCTTCGGCTGGTTCCTTGTCCCTGGGGCGCAGTACGGCGTCGCGCTGATGTCGGTCGCGCTGGTTATCTGTTGTGTGCTTCTTCACTACGAGGTGCTCCGGCAGATTTCCGACTGGCTCAATCATTTGAAAAAACTGCACCGCACCCGGGTGCTGGTGTTGATTCTCGGATTGCTGGCCACCCACATCGTCGAGATTTGGATTTATGCGCTTGGGTATGGCGCGCTCGACCGGGTGCCGGGCTTTGGCGGAATCATCCGGCCGGGTGCCGCGGCGGATACCGCCGACTGGCTGGACTACATTTATTTCTCCTTCGTGACCTACACCACGGTCGGCTACGGCGATCTGGTGCCCGCCGGCCCCATTCGGTTCGTGGCGGCGACCGAGGCGCTCAACGGCTGGGTGCTGCTCGGGTGGTCGGCATCGTTCACGTTCCTCGAGATGCAACGGTTCTGGCGTGAACCGCGGTAAGGTCCGCCTGCCGGGAGCGCTGCGTCCCGGTTCCCGGCCGGGCAGCGGGCGCATTTTTGATTTCCAATCGGCACCAGCAGCGGGAACAATCAGCGCGTGAGCAAGGTTTCAAAACATCGCCTGTGTCCCGCCGTCCAGCGGGAAATCGCGTCAGCCGAGTGCGGTGAGAACCGCCACAGCCGCTTCGCGTGCCCGGTGGGCTGCGAGTTCAATCCCTTCTCCCCGGCCAACTATGCCAGCTGCCTCGAGATCGAAAGCCGGTTGAGCCGCAAGACGTACGACTGGTACCTCGCCTCATTCCCCAACCCCGGTGAGGGATTGCGTCAGCTCGACAAATTGATGCGAGACGACCCCGGTGAATCCCTGGCCCTACAAATGCGGGAATTCTATTTCCGCCGCGATGCCGACGGCCAAACCGTGGCGGAACGCTGGCAGAAGGCGGGATTTCCCGGCCTCAAGAACGACGAGCGGACCATCCAACTCACGGCCATGCGGCCCCAACTCCGGCTGATCGAAGTGCATCGGGTCATCGACGATGTCCAGACCGAGGTGGTGGACCTGTTTGACGCGGATCCCCGGCCATTCCTAGTTTGCGACCGGGGTCTGGCGGCCCGCGCCTGCCGGTTCACCGTCCTGCTGGCGTGGTTCCATCCGCTGCCGCACTTCTGGCGCTGTTCGGGCTTCGCCGCGACCATCGTTCCCGCGACCGGGTTCGACCCGGTGGAATGGGTGGACCAGATTGTACGCCATCTGGGCGGCCCCCCGTGGAGCGTCGGGCGGGCGCGGTGGTTTGGTGAAAACTTTATCCGCTTCCAGCAATCGTTGAAGGCGGTGGGGCTGGCCCGGCGCGAGCAGATGTTCGCCTCGATGGACGCCGATTTCGGCAAGGTCGTCTATGAACTGCGCGCCCCGTTTGCCGAGTGCCGGTCGGTCGTGGACGCCCTTTCGGAGGTGGTGCCGGATGATCTGGCCGACGGTGAACGCGACGAAGGATTCGCCGAGGCGCGAACGTGGCTGGAATCCGGTGGCACGGGAAACGAGGTGTGTGGCCGGATACTCCTCGGCCAGTCCCACTGGCGGGTCGAGGCCATGGGGGCCGGCCGCCTCGCCCGCCTGCGCGAATCGTTGGAAAAAACTCTCGGGCCGCGGGTGAAGTTCGTTGGTGAACGACGCGACGACCTGGCTGCGCACCTGCGCAGCAAGGCTCCGGCCTACGACAAGGATCTCGTCCCGCCCGCGCTGCTGGCCAGCCCCGGCCACCTGTCGCTGTCAACCAGCCGGATTCGTCTCCCCCCTGGCGGCACCGCCCCCGATTCCCTGTCCGACGTTTACGAGAGTAGGGACCGCCAGTGGGTGGACGCGCAGCTTCCGGCCCTGGACGGCAAGACACCCCGGCAGGCGGCCACCGATCCGGAACTGCGCCCGCGGCTCATCCTCCTGCTCAAGGAGCGTGTGCGCGGGATCGATGAACACGATCTGCGACACGGAGCCCGCACCGACGCCAATTGGCTGCTCCGCGAACTCGGCGCCAACGAACTGGTCTTCGACCCGCCGCCACCCCGCCAGTCGCGGGAAATGGAGGTACTGGACGAAGAGATTGAAGACGACGATCTGGCGGCGGACGAATACTCGGATCACCTCGTTCCGTGGGAAGCTCTGCCGCCCAAGGCATTCACCCTCGAGGAAGCCCGGGAACGGGCGTTCACCGGGATCGACCAGCACCCTTCCTTCGTAGATGCCGTTCTCACTGCGGAAAAGGCAGGATGCTTCTTGCTCGGCGATTTCCCCGAAGTGCTGGGCGATCGCGTCACCGACAATGAATTCACCTTCATCGGCCCGCTGCTGATCGAGATTTGGTTCGCACTGGTGCCGTACGGTTGCTTCGGGCCGGACATTCCAGCCGCGGACTTGCAGGCCGACTTCGACCGGCTGCTCGGGCCGCTGCAAGCCTATGCCGCCGGACATTCCCATCGGGAATCGCTCGCCTTCGCCACCGTCGGATGCGCGCAACCGGGAGTGCTTGCGCTGGTGTTCGACCAGTTCGACCACCACCTCAATTCGGCCGTCCCCGAGGAACGGCCCCGTCCCGAGACGCAGCTGATTTTGGCGCTGGCGCTTCGCGTCGCGATCGACCAGCTTGACCGTCATCTCCGCGAGGATTCAGCGGATGAAGCGTGACGCGAAGATTTGACAGCGACAGGCCATTGGCTAGCCTCGCGGCACACGTTCGGCATCAACCATAAACACACATCAACCATGCGTTTCGGCATCAATTCCTTCCTCTTCACCTCGCCCTTCACCAACGACAGCACCAAGCTTTTCAAGACCTTCAAAAAGTGGGGTTTCGACACCGTCGAGCTGCCGATTGAAGACCCGTCCCACATCGATCCCGCCCACGTGCGCCGCGAACTCGACAAGGCCGGACTGGCCTGTGGCTCGGTCTGCGCGTGCATGGGGCCGGGTCGCGATTTCCGCGGCAGCGACGCCGACCAAGCCACGGCAATGGCCTACTGCAAGGCGCTCGTCGATCAGGCGGCCATCCTCGGCTGCCCGAACATCATCGGGCCGATCTATTCGGTCGTCGGCCTGATTGGCGCCCACGAGGACGATGTCAAGAAGCAGCACTTCGCCCTCGTGGTCAAAAACCTCAAGGAACTCGCCGACTACGCCGCCACCAAAGGCGTAACGCTCTGCATCGAGCCGCTCAACCGCTTCGAGACCGATTTCCTCAATACCTGCGATCAAGGCCTCAAGCTCATCAAGGCCGTCGGCAAGAAGAACGTGAAGCTCCACCTCGACACGTTCCACATGAACATCGAGGAAAAGAACCAGGCTGCCTCAATCCTCAAGGCCGGCAAACATCTCGCCCACTTCCACGCCTGCGGCAGCGACCGCGGCACCCCCGGCAATGATCACATCGACTGGAAGCCGATCGTCGCCGCCCTCAAGAAAATCGGCTACAACGGCGACGTCGTCATCGAATCGTTCACCACCGACGTCAAGGTCATCGCCCGCGCGGCCGCGATCTGGCGCAAGATGGAACCCACCCGCAACGAAATCGCGGTCAAGGGGCTCGCCAACCTCAACAAATTCTTCGGCCGGAAAAAGTGATGCGATCGCGGCGGTCGCGTCCGCAGTGATTCTTCTTCCTTCCCCGCCTTCACCCGGCGTCGTCCATTGGCGGACAACGCCGGGTTTTCTTTTGCCGCCCGCCCCGCGCGGCCGGTCGCGCGCTGAATCAGTGCTGGAACTCGCACGTCCGACCCCTCAATCTGCCCGGCACCCGGATGGGCAGCCTGAGTCCGGTCCGGGCAAAAAATTAACTGACATGAACATTCGCAACTCCCTTCGCTCCTCCCTCGCCATTCTGGCCTGTGCCACCGCCTTGACCGCCGGTGCTGCCGACGTCGAACCCGGCTTCACCAGCCTGTTCAACGGCAAAGACCTCACCGGTTGGGAAGGCAATCCCAAGCTCTGGTCCGTCAAAGACGGCGTCATCACCGGCGTCACCGGTTCCGACGCCGACACCAAGATCAAGCACAACACCTTCCTGGTGAGCACCCAGGGCGACGTCGCCGATTTCGAGCTCCGCTTCTCCTACCGCATCGAGAAGGGCAATTCCGGCGTGCAATACCGCAGCAAGGTCCAGAGCAAGGGGGATTTCGGGCCGATTGTTGGCGGTTATCAGGCGGATTTCGAGGCCGGCAAAACCTACAGCGGCATCCTCTACGAAGAACGCGGCCGCGGCATCCTCGCCAAGCGCGGCGAAAAGACCGTCATCAAGGACATGGCGGGCAAAACCAAGGTCGAAGTCACCGGTCAGGTGGGCAAGTCCGAAGATATCCAGGCCAAGATCAAACACGAGGACTGGAACGACTACGTGATCATCGCCAAGGGCAACCACCTCCAGCACTTCATCAACGGCGTCCAGACCATTGACGTCACCGACGAACAGGAGGCGAAGGCTGCCAAATCCGGCATCCTCGCCCTGCAAATCCACGCCGGACCCCCGATGGTCGTCCAGTTCAAGAACCTCCGTATCAAGAAGCTGTAATACTCGCAGCGTCCCACCGCGTTGGCCTCCGGGGAGCCTGTCGCACGACAGCGCTCCCCGTTTTCTTTGTTTCCGAATACCCAGCCGGTTTGGCTGGAGGCGCGCGCCAGCGAGACTCCAGCGCGGCCTGCGCGGCGTCTTTTTCCCGGCGCCATCCCGCGCCCCGATGCCATCCCGCGGCGATCGAGTTGGGTGAGCTTCCTCGGAAACTTGCGCAGGACTTCTCAACCCTTGGAACCTGATCCCTGCGATCTCCGAGTTCCGGGATTGCAAATCACTTTTCCCCGGTCCTCACCCCGGATTCGAGCCCGCCCGCCGGGTCCGATCCGCCGCCGCCTCACGGCGCCACCACTTGGATGATCAGGTTTGGCGTGGCCGGCCCGAACCGCCCCACCGCCTCTTGCAGCATCCCCCACTGGAAATTGTAGCTGCCCGGCGTGACCGGTGCCTTGACGTTGAAGCTGAACGTCGCCGTATTCCCGGGGACTATGTCGCCCGGCAGCGCCACCCGCGCGGCCGCCCAGGTGTAGTTATCCACGGGATTGAGCGAGCCGAGCCGATGCCGGGTGGAACTGCTCCATGTATTGGCCCCGGAATTCTGGAAACTCACCGTGACGCGATAAACCTGCCCCGCCACCATCCGGTCCGGAACCGACTGGCTGACGAACTGGGCGGCATTGCCCGGCACCGCCGCGCTTTGCACCTGAATCACCCGGTTGGGCGTGAATTCACCGAAGAATCCGGCCGCTTCCTGCACCATGCGCCATTGGAAATTGAAATTCCCCGGCGTGGAGGGTGCCGTGATGGGGAAGGCAAAGGTGGCATTGGCCCCCGGCGGAACCGGTTCAGTAAGGTAGGCCCGGGCGGGGCCCCATGTCGTGTTGTCGGCCGGATTCATCGACGCAAGCCGGTGCTTCGCCAGCGGCGTCCAGGTGTTCGTCCCCACATTGCGCATGACGACGGTTATCGTCTGGCGCTGCCCGGCTTGCATCGCCACCGGAACCGTCTGCGAGACGAAGACCGCCGCATTGCCTGCCCCGCCCGGACTGATCACCGGCGCGGTCACCGCAATCGTCTGCGACGCCGTGGTCTCACCAAAAAATCCCGCGCCATCTTGCACCATCTGCCACTGAAACACCCGGTTTCCCGCCGTTGCCGGGGCGGTGCAGAAAATCGTAAACGTCGTCTGCTGTCCCGGCGCCACTGGCGTGACCACCGGCACCCGCGTGATGCCCCACACCGAGTTGCTCGCCGGACTCTGCGCCACGAGGCCCACCGAACCGTCCGCCGGCCACGTCGTGGTCCCGCTGTTCCGCATCACCACCGTCGCGGCAAACCGCTGCCCCGTCATCACATTCGTCGGTGCATTCAGGCTGACCGGCACCGCCCCCGCTCCTCCTGCACTCCGCACCTCGATGCTCTGTTCCACCGTGGCCTCACCGAAAAAACCCGTGCCCTCCCGAAGCATCTGCCAGCGGAACGACAGGTTCCCAGTCACCGCGGGCGCCGTCCCCTCGATGCTGAACGTCGCCTGTTCCCCGGGTGCCACCGCCGTCGTCAGCGCCACGCGGCTGACGCCCCAAACGGAATTGCTCGGCGGATTCTGTGCCACCAAGCCCAGCGAACCGTCCGCTGGCCACGTTGTGGTCCCGCTGTTTCGCATCACCACCGTCGCAGTAAAGCGTTCCCCGGTCATCAGCGTCGCCGGCGCGCTCACGCTGACCGGCACGGCCGACGTTATCGGCTCGGGCAACACGCTGATGGATCGCAGATCCGTCGGCGCACCAAACAGGCCGGCGCCTGCCCAGCCCATCTGCCATTGGAAAGGAACCTCACCGGCATCACTGGGCGCCCTGAGCCTCAATCCGAAGGTCGCCGTCTCACCCGGCTGAACCGCCGTCCCGAGCGGCACCGACGCCACACCCCACAGCGTGTTGTTGGCGGGATTCACCGCCGTCAGCGAGATGCCCGCGCCCTCCGGCCACGGCACCGATCCCGCATTGCGCATGATCACCGTCGCGGCAAACTCCCTGCCGGCCGTCACGCTTGCGGGCGCGTCCACGCTGACCGGCACCGCCGAAGTGGTGGGACTGCTCTGCACCCACACCGGCACAAACGCGGAAGACTGGCCAAAGAAGCTCACGCCCTCCTGCACCATCCGCCATTGAAAACCCGCCACCCCGTTCGTTGCAGGGGCGCGGACGGTGAAATTGAACTGCCCCACGTTCCCCGGCGCCACCGGTGCCTGTAAAAACACCCGGTTGCCACCCCATGTGACGTTGTCCGTGGGATTGTCGGAGGCCAGACGGTGCCGCGCCTCGGGCGTCCACGTGTTGGTTCCCACATTGCGCATCGAGATGGAAACGTTGTAGCGCTGCCCCGCCACCATCGCCGAAGGCACCGACTGCGAGACAAACGCCGCGTTGTTGCCCGGCCGCGCCACCCGCACCCGCAGGTTGGGCGTCAGGTCGCCAAACAGCCCCGCCACCCGGTAAAAGCCGTCCTGCACCATGCTCCACTGAAAGTCGTACTCGCCCTCCACCGCCGGTGCCAGCACGTTGAATGTGAACACGGCGTTCTCTCCCGGGCCGACTGATCCGCTCAGCGGCAGATATGCCCGCGGCGTCCCCCAAGTCAGGTTGTCCCGCGGATTCATCGCGCACAGGCGGTAGTTTCCTGCGGCCGTCCACACATTGGTCCCCACGTTGCGCATGACAACTGTGACCGTGTGCAATCGTCCCGTTTCCATCAATGCCGGCACCGTTTGCGAAACAAACGCCGCCGCGCTCGGCACCAACCCCACCATCACGTCCACCCGCGCCGACGCGGCGCCAAACGGCCCCGTGCCGTCACGTTGCAGCCGCCACACCATCGGATAATTCCCGCCCGTCCGCGGCGCCACCACGTCGAATTCAAACGTCGCCCGTCCGCCCGGCGGCACCGGCACCGCCAGCGGCACCCGCGCCACTCCCCACGCCGCCGCCGTCGCCTCGTCCGCCGGTACCAGCGCCCAGCCTCCCGCCGCCGTCCACGTGGTCGTCCCGGTATTCTTCATCACGATGCTTGCCCGATACCGCTGCCCCGCCGCCATGAACGTCTGGAAAACCTGCGAGACAAACACCGCGTCATCGCGCAGCGCCACCGCCGGCCGGAACACCGCCACCAGCGTTGCGTTGGTTGGCGGCGTGGAAAACTCATGCTCCGCCGGTCCGCCATCCGACCACGACACGAACTCATGCGGCACCCCGTCCACCAGCTGCGGCTCCGCCCCTACGGCACGCACCACCCCGGCCACCCCGGTGAACGTGTTCGGAGTCACGACCGGCGCCCCGTCCAGCATCACCGTCAGGCCCGGCGGTTCCGTGGCCAGCGTCACCTGCACCTTGCGCGGAAGGATGTCCCGGTAAACCGTGCTCTTGAGCCCCAGCGCGTTGGTCGCCGTCAGGTGCAACCGGTACCAGACATCATCACTCGGGTCCGTCAGTTGCGGAATCGTGAACGTCCCGCCCGTCACCGCGGGCACCCGCTCGAGGAACGGATGCGTGTGTTCATGATGATGAAACACCACCCGCCACGACCATGCCGAAACCGGCAGCGCCGCGCCCGCTTGATCCGTCGCCGTTCCCGAAAAACTAACCTCGTCCCCCGCCTGGTAGGCTGCCCCGTCCGTCGGGGTCAGAATGGTCACCACCGGCGGCAATTCGGTCGTCACCGTCAACACCGCCGCCTCGCTCACCGCCTCGCCCGCCGGATTTCGGATCACACAGCGGAACCGCGCTCCGTGGTCGGTCAAAGCCACCGTCGGCAACCGATGCGTGTCATTGGTCGCGCCCGGCAGCGCCACAAAGACCGTCTCGCCCGCGCCCTGCCGCTGCCATTCGTACGCCAGCGTCCCCGTCCCGTAGGCTGCGACCGTAAACTCCGCCGGATACCCCGCCGAAACCAACGCCGACTGCGGTTGCGCTGCCACCCGCGGTGCCGCCACGTCCGCGTACCGGATCCGGTAGAGCGACTGATTTCCGTGCGTCAGGTAGTAGAGACTGCCGTCGGGGCTGACGGTCAGATAAATCGGAATCAAACCTCCGATTCCGCCCAACCGCGGCGCAAACACCCGTACCTCCCGCGTCCCCGGATCAATCGTCCGAATCCACTGTCGCGAGCCGTCCAGGAAAAAATATTGACCCACATATTCCGCAGGGAACTGCGCCACCGGCGGGTTGTAAAACGTTCCCCCGGTGATCGAACTGCTGATCGGTTCCGTCGCGGGGTGCTCATACGCATACCACGGCGTCTGATACGTCCGGTCGGAATCCGGCGACGGCCCCTCCCACCGCGGCCAGCCATAATGCGCACCTGGACGGCCCACGTTGATCTCCTCCCACGTCCCCAGCCCGACGTCGTTGATGAACATCAACCCCGTGCCCCGCTGAAACGCGAAGGTGAACGGGTTGCGCAAGCCCAACGCCCAAATCGCCCGGTTCTGCCCGGAAGCCGTCGTGTAAAAGGGATTGTCCGCCGGGATCGAGCCATCCGCATTGATCCGCACGATCTTCCCCATCACCGTCACCATCGAAGCCGAATTCGTCGAGCGAAGATTGTCGCCCAGGGCCACATACAACTTGCCATCCGGCCCGAAATGCAGCGCCCCCGCGTTGTGCTGTGCCGATTCCCCGAGCGTCGGGAAATCCTGCAACACCACCTCGCTGCCCGGCAGCGCCACATCCCCGATCGCCGTGAACCGGCTTACCCGGTTGTGAAACGTCGGCGTGCTCGCCGTGTAATAAACATACACCCAGCCGTTGTCCGCGAAGTTCGGATCCAGCGTGATCCCCGTCAGCCCCCGTTCCTGAAACGCGATCGTGTCCACCGACAGAAAGGGCGTTGGGGACAACACCCCGTTCTTGAGCAATCGCACCCGTCCGGCCTGTTCGCAGATCAGCAGCCGCCCGTCCGGCGCAAATGCCATGCTCGTCGGCGGTGCGATCTCACCCGGCCGCAGCAATTGCTCCTCGCTGAAACCCGCCGGCAGTTGCGTTTGCGCTCCGGCCACGCTCGCGGCCAGCAGGTACGCCGCCATCATCAGTCCGCTCAGTGCTTGCCTTGTCATTTGGCAAAAAACATTAGATCCGTCCCGGCAGGTCCGCCAAACGCGGAAACCGGTGGTCTCTTCCCACTTGCCGGGTCAGATTTCGAATACTCGCTTTTCATTCCTCAGCTTCAATCTAACACGTTCCCCGACATTCGGCCCGTTCTTCCCACCGTCTTTCTCTCCGCTTCCCTCCGCGCCACCGCCTTGCTAACTTTCCTCCGACGCCAACTCTCATCGCCACCATGCCCACGGCCCCTCCCCCCAACCCTCCCCCCCCTGTCGGCGGCCTCCGGCGCGCCTCGCTGATCGATCCGCAGACGCTCATGACCATCAAGAGCCTCGAACTCCGCGCTCGCATTGTGGTCGAGGGCTTTTGGAACGGTCTCCATCGCAGCCCCTACCACGGCTTTTCCGTCGAGTTCACCGAGTACCGGCAATATACCCCCGGCGACGACCTCCGCTATCTCGACTGGCGCCTGTTCGCCCGCAGCGACCGCTACTACATCAAAAAATTCGAGGACGAAACCAACCTCCGCTGCCACCTCCTGGTGGACGCCAGCCGTTCCATGGACTACGGCTCGACCGGCTTTACCAAGGCCTCCTACGCCAACACTCTCGCCGCCACCCTCGCGCATTTCCTGCACGCCCAAGGCGACGCCATCGGCCTGCTCACCTTCGACGAACGCGTTCGCGACTATCTTCCGGCCCGCCACCGCACCGGTCATCTCCGGCACCTCATGCTCGCCCTCGAACGCCCGCCCGCCGGCCGGTCCACCGACCTTTCCACGCCGCTCAAACGCGTCGTCGAAATTGTCGCCAAACGCGGCCTCATGGTTCTCATATCCGACTTCCTCACCCCGCTGGCGAACCTCGAAAAAAGCCTGCTCTTGCTCACCGCCTCCGGCCACGAAGTCATGCTCTTTCAAATTCTCGACCCCGCCGAACTCACCTTTCGTTTCGACCAAGCAACCGTCTTCGAGGATGTCGAGTCCGGTCGCGAGCTTTACGTCGATCCAGACGCCGCCCGTTCCAGCTATCTGGCCCGGCTCACCGCTCACAACCAGTCCGTCGAGGCCATCTGCAACCAGCTCGGTGCCGGTTTCCGCCGCGTCTCCACCGATCAGCCCCTCGAACTCATGCTCTTCGACTTTCTCCGCGAACGCCTGCAGCGCGGTAAGAAAATCCGCCGCGCCACCGGCAACTGATGCGCCGCCGCGCCCGTTCCCGCGCCCGCCCGCTGGCTTACTCGTAATCCTCGTTCAGCGCCCGGAGGAACGCGGTCAACGGCTCGACATCCTCCGCGCCCAGCACGATCCGCCGCAACTCCGGCGCCGCGTTGCGCAACTGCCCCGCCCGCGCCAACGCCGAAGACGCCTGGTAAAACCGCACCACATCCGCCAGCGTGTCCGCGCTTCCGTTGTGCAGATACGGCGCCGAATGTCCGAGATCCCGCAGCCCCGCCGTCTTGAAGCGTGCAATGCTCCGGTTGAGCAATTCCCCCGGCGTGCTCACCCCGGTGCTTTCGCCCAGCACCTGCTCGAGCGCCGCCTGCGGCCCCGGATGCGCCGGATTTGCCAGCACATTCCAGACCCCGAGGTCCGTGCGCCCCGGCTGATGCGCCATCGGCACATCCAGAAACGGCCCCTGACCCCGCGGATGCAGCGCCGAAGCCGGAAGAAACTTCTCCGGTTGCGCCGCCCGCTCCGCCAGCGAAGGAATCCGCAACTGACCGAACGCCCCGCGTCCGTGGATGCCATCGTATTCCTCCTGTGCGACCCCGGTGTTGTGAAAACCGGCGTCCGTAAATTGCGGCGCCGCGTGACACGCGACGCAGCTACCCACACCTCCTTGGCGTGTGTTTGAAGCTGTCAGCCCGAATGTGCTCGGGGAGCGGAAAAAGATCTTGAGCCCCGCCAGTTCCTTTGCGCCGAATACGAACTCCTGCCGGTGCGTTTTGAAGGCCCCGTCCGTCGGACCCACGAACTCCCAGTCACTCCGCACCTCGATCAGCCCCAGCAAACGCTGGCTGTAGGCGCGGTCCGATTCACCCTCGGACGGCTGCCGCGGCAGCCCATTCTTGCGTAGAAAAACATCATACGGCGACCCGTCGTAGGCCCCCGTCGCATCCCGCGAGAACACCAGCGATTCCATGTATGCCCCCACCAATTCCCCCACCCGCGTCAGGATGTCCTGGTCCGAAACCTCCGTCACATTCAGGCGATACTTTGCCGGCAGCCGGAACTCGGCCGGAATCGCCGGATCCGTTCCCGCCAGCACCACGCCATACGCCCCGCCAAACTTTCGCGCCAGCTCGCCCGTCCCGTCATCGTCCCGCACCACCCGGCCAATATGCGCCACCGCCTGGCCCCGCTCGTGCGGCAGCCAGCCAAAGTTGCGCCCCGTGAAACCAGCCATTGCCAGATCCCGGCCGCTCGTAAACTCGCCATCCGCATGGACGAACAACGAGCGACCGGGTCTGGCTATAAAAGCATTCACCATCGCCGGCGCATTCCGCACCGCGACAGTTCTTCCATCCCCGCGCACCGGCACCGGCGAACGCCGCGCGAAGTCCGCATACGTCCGTGTCCCGCCCCCCGGTGTGGCCGCGTGTTCCGCCACCAGATGACAAGCCCGGCAGTTCATTCCCTGTCCGGCAAACGGTCCCGGCAACGGGTTGTCCGTCGTTGCCGTCGTCGCCATCACCGCATCCCCGGCCTTCAGCGGCCGGTTCACCTCGCCCCCCGCGTGCGCAAAATAATACTGCGAAAACCGCGTCTCCAAAAACAGCCGCTCCCCGATCGCCACCTCGGGCGCCACCGCCTCCTTCTCCCGGCGCGCTCCTGCCGTTGCCTCCGCCCCTTTGCCGCCCGGCGCTGATACCACGCCAGCCTCGACCCCTTGCGTGCAGATCATTGCCGCCAGCCACCCGGCCAACTGCCATTTCTCTTTTCGCATCGCTCTCATTGCCCCTGAGAAAAGCACCGGCCATGCCAGCGAACCCCGCGAGCCCAATCGCTTGCGCATCGCCACAAAACCTCGCCCCGAATGGCGCAGAACTCCTGCCCCCGGGATTCCCAAGACCCACCGCCGCGGACCAGTGTGTCTCAATCCGACAAATCATGTCCCGTAACAGGACATTCCCGGCACGCTCCCGCCCCTACTTCCCCTCCCGGGCAAAATTCCCCTCGCCGAATCCCGCTTCCCGGCTCAACGTCCCAAGCCTCGCATGCACGCCGCCCCGGGACCCGCACTCTGCTTCCTTCTCGTTGTGCTTGGCTTTGCCGCCCCGCTCCGTTCCGCCCCCGCTCCCGCGGCCGGCCCCGTCGATTTCGCCCGCGACATCCAACCCATCCTCGCCAGCCGCTGCCTCGATTGTCACGGCTCGGAAAAACCCAAGGCCTCCCTTTCCCTCACCTCCCGCCGCGCCGCTCTCGTCGGTGGCAAATCGGGCCTCCCCGCGGTGATCGCCGGCAACTCCGCCGCCAGCCCGATTTTCCAACGAATCACCACCCATGATTCCCAGTCCGTCATGCCCCAAAAGGGCGACCGCCTCTCCGCCGCGCAAATCGCCACGCTCCGCAACTGGATCGACCAAGGCGCTCCTTGGCCCGCCGACGCCCGCCACTGGTCTTACGTGAAGCCCCTCCGCCCGCCCATTCCCGCCGTCACCACCCCGATCACTCCCCCGCGCAACCCCATCGATCACTTCGTCTTCGCCCGTCTCCAGCGCGAAGGCCTGTCACCCTCACCCGAAGCCGATCCCGCCCGCCTTCTCCGTCGGGTTCACCTTGATCTCACCGGCCTGCCGCCCACGCCCGCCGAGATTGATGCCTTCCTCGCCGATCGTGCCCCCGGCGCCTACGAACGCGTCGTCGATCGTCTCCTGTCCTCGCCACACTATGGCGAAAAATGGGCCCGCCAATGGCTCGACCTCGCCCGCTACGCCGACTCCCACGGCTTCCAGCGCGACGATCTCCGCGATCTATGGCCTTTCCGCGACTGGGTGATTCGCGCCCTCAACGCCGACCTCCCGTTCGATCAATTCACGATCCACCAACTCGCCGGCGACCTGCTCGCCCGTCAGACGTCCGCCCCCGCCCCCGACCTGTTCATCGCCACCGGTTTCCACCGCTGCGCTCCCTGCAATGTCGAAGCCGGTACCGATCAGGAGGAAAACCGCGTCAACCAGGTCTTCGATCGCGTCAACACCACCGCTGCCGTGTGGCTCGGCACCACCATGGAATGCGCGCAATGCCATCATCACAAATACGACCCCTTCACCCAGCGCGACTACTACCGCCTCTTCGCCTTTTTCAACCACACCGCCCGCGAAACCGATTTCACCAGCCCGAAAGCCATGGCCGCCCTCAAGTTCACCGGGCCTTACCTGAATCTCCCCCCCTCCGCCTCCCCCCCGTCCCCTCCCCCCCCCCGCCCCCCCCCCCCCCCCCACACAAACGATCCCCCCCTCCCCCCCCCCCCCCCCGTCGTCATGCAGGAACTCGAGCAACCCCGTCCCACCGCCATCTTCCGGCGTGGCAACTTCCTCGACCCTGCCGACCCCGTCTCCCCCGGTACCCCCGCCGCCCTCCATCCGCTTCCAACTCCCGCGTCCGCCGCGTCCGCGCCCTCCCGCCTCGACCTCGCCCGCTGGCTCGTTGACCCCGCCAACCCGCTCACTGCCCGCGTCGTCGTTAACCGCGCGTGGGCCGAGTTTTTCGGCAGCGGCATCGTCGCCTCCCTCGAAGATTTCGGTCTCAAGGGTGAAGCCCCAACCCACCCCGAACTGCTCGACTGGCTGGCGGTTGAATTCGTGGAACCCTCACCACCGCCCGCCGGTGGCGTCGCCTCCGGACGACCCTGGTCGATGAAACATCTCCACCGCCTCATCGTAACCAGCGCCACCTACCGCCAATCCTCCCGCCTCTCACCCGACCTCCTCGCCCGCGACGATGAAAACAAACTCCTGGCTCGCGGCCCCCGCTTCCGCCTCGCCGCCGAACTCGTCCGCGACAACGCCCTCGCCGCCGCCGGCCTCCTGCAACCCGCACTCGGCGGACCGCCCGTTTACCCGCCGCAACCCGCCGGTCTCTGGGATGCCAAGATCGGCGGCGAAAAATACAACTACCAGACCAGTTCCGGCGCCGACGCCTGGCGCCGCGGCATCTACACCATCTGGCGCCGCAGCTCGCCCTACCCCAGCTTCGTCAATTTCGACGCCTCCGCCCGCACCGCCTGCGTCATCCAACGCTCCCGTTCCAACACCCCGCTCCAGGCCCTGACCCTCCTCAACGACCCCGTCTTCGTCGAAGCCGCCGCCGCCCTCGCCCGCCGCGTGTTGCGCGAACAACCCGCCGCCTCCGCCGACCAGCGCCTCATCCACGCTTTCCGCCTCTGCCTCACCCGCTCCCCCCAAACCTCCGAACTGACCGCTCTCCGCCGCCTGCTCGAAGATCAATTAACCACCGGCAAATCCGAAACCGCCGCCTGGCAGGCTGTCGCCACCGCCCTTCTGAATCTTGACGAAATGATCACCAAAGGATGAACTCCTTCTCCCGCCCCATCCCACCGCTGGCGCCCGAATTTCTCGCCCGCCGCACCTTTCTCCGTCGCACCGGCCTCTCCCTCGGCACGATGGCCCTCGGCTCCCTCCTGCGCGAAGATTCCGTCGCTGCCGTCTCAACGCCCGATCCGCTCGCCCCCCGTGCCCCCCACTTCGCTCCCCGCGCCAAGCACGTCATCTACCTCCACATGGTCGGCGCGCCCTCGCAACTCGACCTCTTCGATCCCAAACCCGAACTCCAAAAACTCCACGGCCAGCTCTGCCCCAAATCCTTCATCGACGGCAAACGCTTCGCCTTCATCCGCGGTCATCCCCGGCTCTTCGGCTCCCGCTTCGCGTTCCAACCCCGTGGCCAGAGCGGCCAGCTCATCTCCGAACTTCTGCCCCACCTCGCCACCGTGGCGGATGAAATCTCCGTCCTGCGCTCCCTTCACACCGACGAATTCAACCACGCCCCGGCGCAAATGTTCCTCCACACCGGCTTCGGGCGCGGCGGACGCCCCGGCCTCGGCGCCTGGGTCGCCTATGGACTCGGCTCCGAAAACCGCGACCTCCCCGCCTACGTCGTCATGCTCTCCGGCCCCCTCGCTGGTGCCGGCACCAGCCTCTGGAGCACCGGCTTTCTCCCCAGTGTTTATCAGGGCATCCAGTTCCGCGGCGGACGCGACCCCGTCCATTTCCTCTCCAACCCCGACGGCCACTCCCGTGCCGACCGCCGCCGCGTCCTCGACACCATCCAGCAACTTAACGACGCCCAGCTCGCCGCCACCGGCGATCCCGAGATCGCCACCCGCATCAGCCAATACGAAATGGCCTTTCGCATGCAGACCAGCGTCCCCGAGCTCATGGACCTCGCCCGCGAAACCCCCGCCACCCTCGAACTCTACGGCGCCACCCCCGGCAAAACCTCCTTCGCCAACAACTGCCTCCTCGCCCGCCGCCTCGTCGAACGCGGCGTCCGCATGGTCCAGCTCTACGACGCCGACTGGGACCACCATGGCGACATCGCCACCCGCCTCCCCCGCAAAACTCAGGACGTGGACCGTCCCATGGCCGCCCTCGTCCGCGACCTCAAACAACGCGGCCTCCTCGACGACACCCTCGTCATCTGGGGCGGTGAATTCGGTCGCACCCCCATGCAACAAACCGACTCCGGCGAAGGCATCGCCACCAAGGCCGGTCGCGACCACCACAAAGACGCCTTCTCCGTCTGGCTCGCCGGCGGCGGCGTGAAACCCGGCCTCAGCTACGGACGCACCGACGAATTCGGCTACCACATCGCCGAAAATCCCGTCCACGTTCACGACCTCAACGCCACCCTCCTCCACCTCCTCGGCCTCGATCACGAACGCCTCACCTTCCGCTACCAGGGCCGCGACTACCGCCTCACCGACGTCCACGGCGACGTTGTCAAACCCCTGCTGGCCTGACCCAACCAGCCCGTCGACCCTTCGCGTTCCGAGCCCTTCCGCAACCGGCCGTGGCCCTCGAGGCGACGCGGCGGCGCCGCCTCTCCCAACGCTCGCGATCCAACTCCGGGGCAGAACCGCGAATTCAGCTTCGGAGTTCAGGCTTAATGGTTTGCCAGCCCCGCGCTGCTGCGGTAAAGACCCCGCGCA
Organism: uncultured Akkermansia sp.; assembly: GCA_964623105.1. Classification (GTDB taxonomy): domain Bacteria; phylum Verrucomicrobiota; class Verrucomicrobiia; order Limisphaerales; family BJHT01; genus BJHT01. Next base: position 33 of record CAZUUP010000051.1, on the reverse strand, counting down.
TGAAAAACTCTCTCAAAAACAAATGGGTTGTAA
>CAZUUP010000050.1:0-17111 GCA_964623105.1 uncultured Akkermansia sp. | reverse complement strand
ATCCTCAAAAAAATCCGTCAGATCGAGATTCGCACCAATCGGATCGTCTCCGAAACCCTCGCCGGCCAGTACCACAGCGTCTTCAAAGGCCAGGGCATGAACTTCGACGAAGTCCGCGAATATCAGCCCGGCGACGACGTCCGCGCCATCGACTGGAACGTCACCGCGCGGATGAACCATCCCTTCATCAAAAAATTCGTCGAGGAACGCGAACTCACCGTCATGCTCCTCGTGGACCTCAGCGGCTCCGGTTCGTTCGGCTCCGGCGCCCAGTCCAAGCGCGAACTCGCCGCCGAGATCGCCTCCGTCCTCGCCTTCTCCGCCATCCGCAACAACGACAAGGTCGGCCTCATCCTCTTCACCAGCACCATCGAAAAATACATCCCCCCCCGCAAAGGCCGCCGCCACGTCCTCCGCGTCATCCGCGAAATCCTCTTCTTCGAACCCCAACACCACACCACCGACATCAGCCAGGCCCTCGAATTCCTCAGCCGCGTCACCCCCCACCGCGCCGTCGCCGTCGTCCTCTCCGATTTCCTCCTCCGCCACGGCACCACCTCCGACGCCCTCCAAGGCCTCTCCCTCCCCGCCCTCCGCCAGGCCAACCGCCGCCACGACGTCGTCGCCGTCGTCATCGCCGACCGCTACGAACGCGAACTCCCGCCCCTCGGCTGGCTCGTCCTCCAGGATGCCGAGACCGGCGACGTCGTCGAAGTCAACACCGCCAGCGACCGCAACCGCGCCCTCTTCCAAGCCCGCCAGACCGACTCCCGGACCGAAGTCCTCCGCCTCCTGCGAAACGCCGCCGTGGATTCCATCGAAGTCCTCACCGACCAACCCTACGCCGCCGCGCTCGGACGCTTCTTCGAAACCCGCGAAAAACGCCGCCGCCACGGATGATCACCCCACCCTCACCTGGAGCGCGGGCGGCCCGCCCGCAAGTTCCTCGAATTGCAACCGCGGTCGCGCACCTCGCCATGGGTACCGCCCACTCGGTCGCAACCCGCGTTCGACCACAGAGACACGATGAACACAGAGGTATTGGCTCTGATGTCTTTCTCTGTATCCATCGCGTCTCTGTGGTCAAATTCCCCAGCCTGTCCCTTCCCCTTTTGCGTCTCTTTGCGTTCTTTGCGGCCATCCCCTTCCCCGCCCTCGCCCTCACCAACTCCTCCGCCCTCGTCGTCCGCCCCCCAACCCCCGCCCCCACCAACAGCCCTTCCCTCAACGACGACATCCGCAATCTCAAACCACCCGTTGACATCGCCGACCCTTGGCTCTACGTCTGGCTCACCCTCGGCCTCCTCGCCGCCGCCGCCCTCGCCTGGTTCGCCTGGCGCTGGTGGCAACGCCGCCAGGCCGCCGCCGCCAACGTCCCGCCCATCCCGCCGCAAGATCGCGCCCGCACCCGCCTCCAGCACGCCCTCGAACTCCTCGACCAGCCCAAGCCCTTCTGCGTCGCCGTCTCCGATGCGCTTCGCCAATACCTCGAAGAACGCTTCCACTTCCGCGCCCCTGAACGCACCACCGAGGAATTCGTCGCCGAACTCCGCGCCACCTCCCTCCTCAACCCCGAACAAAAGACCGTCCTCGGCGAATTTCTCCACCACTGCGACATGGTCAAATTCGCCCGCCACGAACCCGGCCGCCCCGAATTGATGGACCTCCACCGCGCCGCCCTTCGCCTCATTCAGGAAACCGAACACCTCGATCCGATCGAACCACCCCCGCTGATTCCCCCGCCCCCGCTCACCCCGCCCCAACCTCCCGTCACCGACCCTCCCAGCGTCCCGCCCCCGCTTGCCCCGCCCGCGCCGCCCCCCGTCGCCCCACCCGTGCAGCCATGATGCCCCACTTCCACAATCCCTGGGTCCTCCTGCTGCTTCTGCTCCTCCCGCTCTTCGCGTGGCTCCGCGGACGCCGCGGCCCTCAACCCGCCTTCCTCTACTCCTCTGTTCATCTCGTCCAACCCATCCACCGCGCCCCCCGCACCCGCGTCGGCAGTTGGCAACTCGCCCTGCGCTGGCTCTCCCTCGCCCTCCTCCTCATCGCCCTCGCCCGCCCGCAAATCCCCCTCGGCGAAGCCAAGATCAGCGCCAGCGGCATCGACATCGTCGTCGCCCTTGACCTTTCCGACAGCATGGCCGCCGAGGACTTCAAACGCCTCGGCCAGCCCGTGGACCGCGTCACCATCGCCAAGGAAGTCCTCACCAAATTCGTCGAAAACCGCCCCGGCGACCGCATCGGCCTCGTCGCTTTCTCAGGCAAGGCCTACATCGTCTCCCCGCCCACCCTTGACCACGACTTCCTCATCCGCAACCTCAACCGCCTCACCATCGACACCATCCCCGAGGAAGGCACCGCCATCGGCTCCGCCATCTCCGCCAGCCTCAACCGTCTCCGCGACCTCAAATCCAAGAGCAAAATCATCATCCTCATGACCGACGGCCAGAACAACTCCGGCAAAATCCCCCCCATGACCGCCGCCGAGGCCGCCGAAGCCCTCGCCATCAAGATCTACGCCATCGGCGTCGGCACCCGCGGCGTCGCCCAACTTCCCCGCAAAGACGCCTTCGGCCGCAAGATCTACGTGCCGATGAACGTGGATATCGACGACGACGCCCTCACCAAAATCGCCGAACGCACTGGCGGCAAGTACTTCCGCGCCGACAGCACGGACACCCTCCTGCGCATCTACGCCGAGATCGATCGTCTCGAAAAAACCACCGCTGAAATCAAGAAATTCCAGCGCTTCGACGAAATCTTCCACTGGTTCATCGCCGCCGGTCTCGCCGTCCTGTTGCTCGAAATCCTGCTCTCCCATACACTCTGGCGAAAATTGCCATGATGCCCGTGCCAAACCTCAACCAAACGCCAACACCCGCGCGGCCCCATCCCCGCCCGGAGCACGGCGTTCACGCCGCAGCAAGCCACGACCGCAACCGCCCGCCGCAAACCCCGCTACCGTCCGAACCCTGCTGCAAACTGAAGCCCGCGCTCCCGGCCGCCCCACAGAAAACACCAGCTTCCGCTTCAGCTCCCGCCTCCCCCGCAATTGCACCCCGCTTCAGCCGGGTATTTTCGTCCCCCTTGGATTCTTGGTCACTCCTGAGTAACAGAGCGCCGGGCCTGTTCGCCGAGGCCGCGACGACTGATCTGGGAGTGTCACGATGCTCCGCGGCAGCTTCCACTCCGCTCTCATTAGCACCCGGTTTCAACCGGGTGTTTCCGGGCGGACGACCGAAAAACCGTTTTAACGGTTTTGCCCTCGACGTGGGAAAAACCGCTGCAGCGGTTGCGGGTCGTTCGCTCGCCTACACCCGGTTTCAACCGGGTGCCAATGAGAGGCCTGCTCTGGCGCACGCGCCCCAGTTATTCTCCCGCCGTCAATGGTCCGCCGTTCCGCCTGTTCAGGTGCTTCCCTTGAGCTTTGAGCTTTAAACTTTGAGCTTTCCCCCAAAATGACCTTCGCCCATCCCAAAGTCCTCTGGCTCCTCGCCCTCCTGCTCCCGGCGCTCGCCGCCTTTCTCGTCTGGTCCTGGCGCCGCAAACAAGCCCTCATCGCCCGCTTCATCCACTCGCGACTCGTCGAGCAACTCCTCGTCGGCGTCTCCCCCGCCCGCCAGAAATTCCGCCTCGCCCTCCTCGTCCTCTCCGTCCTCCTCCTCATCCTTGCCCTTGCGCGTCCCCAATGGGGCTACCGCTGGGAAGAATCCCGCCAGCGCGGCCTCGACATCATCGTCGCCATCGACACCTCCCGCAGCATGCTCGCCGACGACCTCAAACCCAACCGCCTCGAACGCGCCAAACTCGCCGCCCTCGACCTCATGCAGGTCGCCCGCACCGACCGCCTCGGCCTCGTCGCCTTCGCCGGCTCAGCCTTCCTCCAATGCCCCCTCACGCTCGATGACGACGCATTCAGCCAAAGCGTGAACGCCCTTCAGGCCGGCATCATCCCGCAAGGCGGCACCGCCCTCGGCGACACCATCGAAACCTGCCTCAAAGGTTTCAATGAAGACGGCGACAACTACAAAGTCATCGTCCTCATCACCGACGGCGAAGACCATGACGGCGGGGCCGTCGAAGCCGCCAAACGCGCCCAGAAGGAAGGCGCCCGCATCTTTACCCTCGGCATTGGCAGCACCGACGGCGAACTCCTTCGCGTCACTGGCGAAAACCAGAAGGCCGAATTCATCCGCGACCCCGACGGCAACATCGTCAAATCCCGCCTCAACGAACGCCTCCTCCAGGAAATCGCCGGCGCCGCCGACGGCTTCTACCTCGCTCTCCAGGGCGGCAAAACCATCTCCCTCCTCTACGAACGCGGCCTCGCCCCGCTACCCCGCAAGGATATCTCCGACAAGCTCGTCCGCCGCAGCCACGACCGCTTCCAGTGGCCTCTCGCCCTCGCCCTCGCCTGCCTCGTGCTCGAAGTCTTCTTCCCCGAGCGCAAATCGCTCCCCCTCACCGCCCCGGCCACCGCCTCCAGCGCCCTCCGTCAGGCCGTCGCCACGCTCCTCCTCCTGCTGGTTCCCGCCAGCCTGCTCGCCTCTCCCGCCAGCGCCCGTCGCGAATACGACTCCGGCCGCTACTCCGAAGCCCAAAAGGAATACCAGCGCCTCCTCGACAAAAAGCCCGCCGACGACCGTCTCCATTACAACGCCGGTGCCGCGGCCTATCGCGCCGAGGACTACGAGGCCGCCGCCCGCCACTTCGGCACCGCCAAAACCTCCCGCGACCTCCAACTCCAGCAACGCGCCTTCTACAATCTGGCAAACACCCTCTACCGCCGCGGTGAGAACAGCACCGAACCCGACGAAAAAACCACCGCCTGGGAAGACGCCATCAAAAACTACGACGGCGCCCTCAAGCTCAATCCCAAGGACAAGGATGCCGAATTCAACCGCGAACTCGTGAAAAAACGCCTCGAAGAACTCAAGAAGCAGCAGGAAAAACAAAAACAGGATCAGGGCCGCGACGGCAAAGACCCCAAAGACAAATCCGACCAGGGCAAGCCCGAGGACAAATCCGACGGCCAAAACCAGCCCCCCAAAGACCAGTCCCAACCCGACCAGCAGAAGCCGGGTGACGACAAATCCAAGGACCAGAAACCCGGCAAGGACGAGAAGAAAGACGGGGACAAACGCAAGGACGACGGGCAGAAACAGGGCGACAAACAAGAGGGCAAACAGCCTGACAAAGATCAGGCCGGCAAAAACCAGTCCCCGCAAAAACCCGGCGACAAAGGCGACCCTGCCAGCGCACCTCAAGGCGCTTCGCAGCAAGTCATGCTCATGAACCCCGAGCAGGCCAAACAACTCCTCGACTCCCAGAAAGGCGAAGAGAAAGCCCTCATCTTCCAACCCACCACCGAAAAACCGAAATCCTCCAACCGCCTCCTCAAAGACTGGTGAACGCCCTCCCGCCCAAAACCCACCCGCGCCCCCGCGCCCGCCAGAAGCCCACGCGGCCCGCCCGCACGTTCCTTCGCCCCGCGCCCTCCCCTCCCCATTCCCCTGCCTCCATTCCCCTGCCAACTCCCCTCCCCGAAACCCTCCACGCCACCCGCCACCCCGCCTTCTCCCTCCTCGCCACCCTGCTCCTCCTGCTCACCCTCATCCCCTCCGCCTCCGCCATCACCGTCAGCGCCAGTCTCGACGCCGACACCATCCGCCTCGGCGAGGCCACCACCATCAACGTCACCTGCAACGGCGGTCGCCCCCGCAGCCTCCCCCGCCTCACCTCCGTCGATGGACTCCAATTCAGCCACGGCATCGAATCCGTCCAGACCACCATCATCAACGGACAGTTTTCCCAATCCTTCATCTACGCCTTCCGCGTGCAGCCACAAAGGGAAGGTCGCTTCGTCATCCCCCCCATCCAGGTGGACCTCGGCGGCCAGATCGTTCCGACCGGCCCATTAACCCTCACTGTCCAGGCCGCCAACAGCCGTTCCCCCGAAGCGAATCCCCTCGCCAAATACGCTTTCATGCGCCTCGTCGTCCCCACTACCAACGTCTTTGTCGGCGAAGTCTTTCCCGTCGAGATGAAGCTTTACTTCCTCGCCGGCCAGAACCTCCAGATTCCTCAGGCCATCGGCGACGGCTTCCGCTTCACCATCCTCCGCCCCATCTCCGCCCAAGGTCGCGAGCAATTTGGCAACAACCTCTACAACGTCATCAGCTTTCGCACCGGTGCCATCGCCACCCGCACTGGCAACGTCCCGCTGACATTCGAAACCGAACTCACCCTCATCCTCTACCAGGGCAACATTTTCGGCGAACGCCGCCCCGTCAAAATCAACAGCGACAGCGTAACCATGAACGTCGCCCCACTTCCCTCCGCCAACGTTCCCGCCTCCTTCAACGGCGCCGTCGGCAGCTTCAATCTGACCATGCAAGCCACGCCCGCGACCCTCGCCGTTGGCGATCCCCTTGCCATCCGCATCCAGATCGCCGGACGCGGCGAACTCGACGCCCTCCAACTCCCCCCCATCAACGTGTGGCGTGAATTCAAGACCTACCCACCCACCAGCAAGGTCGAACTCGCCGACCAGATCGGCCTCCAGGGAGTCAAAAATTTCGAGATCGTCGCCCTCCCCGAAAACGCCGAAATCAAGGAACTCGCGCCCCTCGAGTTCACCTTCTTCGACCCCCAGCAACGCGCCTATCGCACGCTTTACACCCCCAAGTTCCCGCTCACCGTCCGCCCCACCACGGTCACGGCCCAACAACCCACCATCGTCACCGCCACCGCCACCAACCAGAACTCCGCCGCACCACCGCCACCCCCTCCCCCGCAAGACATCGTCCACATCAAATCCCGCCCCGGCACCCTCGCCGTCGCCACGCCACCCTTGCTCGCGCGCCCCGCCTTTCTCGCCCTGCAATCTGTTCCCTTCGTCCTCTGGATTGCCTTGCTCCTTCGCCGGCGCCACGCGGATAACCTCGCCAACAACCCCCGCCGTCAACGCACCCTCCAGACGGCCCACCTCATCAAATCCGGCCTCCAGCAAGCGCGCACCCAGGCCGAGCAAAACCAAACCCAGGATTTCTTCGCCACCGTCTTCCGGCTGCTTCAGGAACAAATCGGCGAGCGCCTCGACCAACCCGCGACCGCCATCACCGAGGACATCATCGAGTCCCGCCTCCGCCCCCTCGGCGCCTCCGAGGGACTCCTCAAAACGCTTCACGAACTCTTCCAAGCCTGCAATCAGGCCCGCTACGCACCCCAGGGCACCCGCGAAACCATGGCCGCACTCCTGCCGCGCATCGAATCCGCCCTCCGCGACCTCAAACAACTTCGCCCCGCCTGACCCGCCATGAAATCCCTCCCTCTCCGCCTCTCGCCCTCTCTCCGTCCCTCCCTCTCTCCGTCCCTCCTCCTCCTCCTCCTCACCCTCACCGCCACCGCCGCCCTCACGCCACCGCCGCCCGCCTCCCCCACCGCCACCTTCGAGCACGCCAACAAGCTTTACGAACAAGCCCGCTTCCCCGCCGCCGCGCAAACCTATCAACTGTTGCTCCAAAACGGTGCCGCCTCTGCGCCACTTCACTTCAATCTCGGCAACGCCCTCTTCAAGAGCGGCCAGATCGGCCAGGCCCTCTACCACTACCGCCTCGCCGAACAACTCGCCCCGCGCGATCCCGACCTCCAGGCCAACCTCATCTTCGCCCGCAAACTCGTCCACGGCGGTCTCCTCGCCGAAACCCCATGGTGGTCGCGTGTCCTCACCCACTTCACCCTCGACGAATGGACCCTGCTGGCCGCCGCCACCCTCTGGCTCTGGCTCCTGCTCCTCGCCGCGCGCGAATGGCGCCCGCCCCTCAAACGCACCCTGGCCGGTTACACCCTCACCCTCGGCGGCGTCGCCCTGCTTTCCTCCCTGCTACTCGCCTCCGCGTGGTTTACCCAATGCAACCGCCGCACCGCCATCGTCGTCGTTCCCGAGGCCGTCGTCCGCTTCGGCCCCCTCGAGGAATCCGCCAGCGCCTTCACCCTCCGCGACGGCTACGAACTCGCCGTGCTCGACGAAAAGGACGGCTGGCTACAGATCACCGACCCCGCCAACCGCCCCGGCTGGCTCCGCAAGGAACAAGTCCTCCTCCTCACCCCGCCAAAAACCTGACGCCACCCGCCGCCAGCGCGCAGGCTCACCCGCTCGACGCCCCGCCAATCACCCGCCCCGCAAATCCCCCTGCCCCCTCCCCGCGCGCGCCTCCCGTCCTTCACCGCCCGCGCCACGCCGCTCCGCCCGGAAACTCATGCTCCGCCAGCGAGGCCGCCTTCATCTCCGTGCTGTAACCGGGCTTCACCGGCGGCATATACCTCCCCTTCCGCATCGTCACCGGATCCACGAAATGTTCGTGCAGATGATCCACATACTCGATGATCCGGTCCTCCAGCGAACCGCTCACGCAGATGTAATCAAACATCGAGAGATGCTGCACATGCTCGCACAATCCCACCCCGCCCGCGTGCGGACACACCGGAATCTCAAACTTCGCCGCCAGCAACAACACCGCCAGCACCTCGTTCACCCCGCCCAGGCGACACGCATCTATCTGGCAGAACCGGATCGCCCGCGCCTGCATCAGTTGCTTGAACACCACCCGGTTCTGGCAATGCTCCCCCGTCGCCACCCCGATCGGCGCCACCGCCTCCGCAATCGCCGCATGCCCCAGCACGTCGTCCGGACTCGTCGGTTCCTCGATCCACCAAGGATCAAACCGCGCCAACTCCTCCATCCACTCGATTGCCTGCGGCACATCCCACACCTGGTTCGCATCCACCATCAACTTCCGGTCCCATCCAATTTCCTCCCGGATGATCGTCGCCCGCCGGATGTCATCCGGCAGATCCCGCCCCACCTTGATCTTCAAATGATTCCACCCCCCCGCGATCGCCTCCCGGCACAACCGCCGCAACTTCTCGTCGTCATAACCCAGCCACCCCGCTGAAGTCGTATACGCCGGATAACCCTCGCGCCGCAATTCCGCCTCCCGTTCGCCGCGCGTCGGCGCCCACCGCCGCAAAATCCCCAACGCGTCCTCCGGCGTCAGCGCATCCGTCAGATACCGGAAATCGATGCAGCTCACCAACTGCTCGGGCGAGAAATCCGCCAGCAACTTCCACAACGGCTTCCCCTCCACCTTCGCATACAAATCCCACACCGCATTCACCACCGCCGCCGTCGCCAGGTGAATCGCCCCCTTCTCCGGCCCGATCCACCGCAACTGGCTGTCCCCCGTGATGTGCCGCCAGAACGCACCCATGTTCGCCGTGAACGACTCCAGCGTCCGCCCCACCACCAACGGACGCAGCGCCGCAATCGCCGCCACGCAAATCTCATTCCCGCGCCCGATCGTAAACGCCAACCCGTGCCCCTCGTGCGCCCCGTCCGTCTTGAGGATCACATACGCCGCCGAATAATCCGGGTCCGGATTCATCGCATCCGAACCGTCCAGCGAACGCGACGTGGGAAAACGAATGTCCCGGGTGATGAGTTCCGTAATTTTGATGGCCATGATTCTTTTTTCCGTCATTCCCGCCAACCGCCCGGATTGAAGGCAAAGCCCCGCCCCACAGCAAGGGCAATTCATCCCGCTCGCTTCTCGCGGGCTTCCACTGCATGCAGACCCAGTCCGCTGGTAAGGCGCGTCTGTCCCCAGCGCGCCGCCGCCAGCCACCTCCAGACCTGGCACGCCTCGGAAGACCACACGTCACCGGTCGAAAGGAGTCCGGGTCATCCCGACGACGAGCCACCCCAATCGATCTCAATCATTTCAGAAACTCCCCCTGCGCACCACATTTCAGTTGCTCCTCCGCCCCCGAAGCCTTGAAATCTCGGCGTATGAAACCAATCCTTTTCGTCCCGCTGCTTCTCGTCCTCGTCGGCTGCGGCAAGTCAGACTCCGAATCCCCGGCCGCGAAACCGTCATCCCCCGAAAAAGCTAGCGCCACCGATGCCGTCCCCGCCCTGCGTCACACTGCCCCCGAGGGCACCCCCGCTGCCACCGCCGTCCAAGCCATCAACCAAGACCTGATGAGCAGCGATCCCCAAGCCAACCTCCGCGTCCTCAACCAACTCCTCGACGGCTTCACCATGTCCAACAACCGCGTTCCCGCGGATCTCGAAGAACTGGTGAAAGCCAAACTGATTTCCCGCATCCCACCCGCTCCAGCCGGCAAACGGTTTGTCATCGACCGCAAGACCAGCCGGGTGATCCTTGCCGACCAGTAATCCTCCCCGCCAACCGGATCAAATCTCGCGCCCGCCAGAACCACTCGCAAAGCACCCACGGCAGATTGCGTTTGTTCGGCGGTGTTGCCGGACGGCCGCAGTCTCCACCATCTGGCAACCGACCTGCGGGCATTTCGAATGGTTCTCTAGCCCCGCCGGCTCTGCGGTCGCTTTATTTCCCACCGCCCTCAAAGCGGCAACCGCCTCCCCACCCCAATCTTCGCTTCGTATTTTTGGCTCAGTAGATGTCCCACCTCGCCAACGGATCCCCCTGCGTGATCGTCGCCCCCGTTACCGGATGTTGAAATCCAAACTTGCTGGCCGGCAGTTGCTCCGCGTGACCGTCGATGAACATCGCCGCTGAGAGCTTATTGTGCCGATTGAACACCCGTTCCCCAAACGCCCCGGCGGTCCCGCTGTACCACGGTTCATTCCACGGCGACCGCCACAGCAATGTCCCCGTCCCCTGCGTCCGCGGCATCCAGTCATCCGGACTCAAAGTGGCCGCAGGCGCGTTGCTCATGTTCGCCGCATCAGCGAAAACAATCGTATCCTGCGGCTTCGCGATCCGCGATTCGCTCATAAAACTCCCGGCCCCGGGTATCCAATATCCCAAATCCGGATGATTCATCCCAATGCCCAGCCGGCTCCCCGTCTTAACGCTCGTGCAGTAAAAAACATCCGGCGCGGCGAGATACGACACCAGCAGGTCCGGCCACCAGGTGTACATCCCTCCCGCCGGCGCGATCGGATTCGCTGCCACCACCCCCGCACGCGCCAACTCGACCAGCTTCAGATCGCTGTCATCCGCGTACAACTTGTAGCCCAACGCAATCTGCTTGGAATTGCTCAGACATCGCGCAGCCCGCGCCTTTTCCTTGGCCGCCCCCAAAGCTGGCAGCAACATGCTCGCCAGAATGCCGATGATCGCGATCACCACCAGCAGTTCAATCAGGGTGAACGCCAGTTCCGCCGCCATGAATGTTCGCCGTGTCTTCATAGATCTTATGCCATCTCAACGGCAGCCCGAACCAAAAGATTCGCCCGCCCCAGACCAACCGCCAGTTTGGTCCAAATAACCTACTCTCCGTCACCTCGCGGTCAATCCCGCAACCGACCGACCGACCGCCGTTCTGCACCCTTTCCTGACGCCGAGAGCAACTCAGGTGCTTTCATGACATGCAATAGTGGATTTCCCGGCGAACTTTAACTATTCTTTCCCCGTCTCATTTGAAACAGACGCTGAGCCTGCGCCCAACATTGCCAATGAATTCGGATCATCAATTGTCCATCGCCCGGTCCGCCCGGTGCGTCCTGCTGCTGCTCACAGCCTCCGTCGTCGCCGCCTCCGCCGCAGATTCGCCCGCCGGCATTGAGTTTTTCGAACGCAAGGTCCGGCCGGTCCTCGCCGAGAGTTGTTACGAGTGCCACGGCCCTGAAAAGCAGAAGGGCAAGCTCCGCCTCGACTCCGCCGGTGCCATCCGCGCCGGCGGCGAGGCCGGCCCCGTGTTTGTCCCCGGCAAACCTGCCGAGAGCCGCCTCATCACCGGCATCAGTTACGGCGATCCCGAGTTCAAGATGCCGCCGAAGAAGAAACTCAGCGCGCAACAGATCGCCGACCTGACCGAGTGGGTGCGCATGGGCGCCCCGCTGCCCGCCGGTGAAGCCGTCCCCGCGCCCGCCGCCAAGAAGGATTTCGAGATTACCACCAAGGACCGGTCCCACTGGGCCTTTCTCCCGCTGAAACGCCCTCCCGTCCCGACCGTCACCGGCACCCCCACCCACCCGATCGACGCCTTCATCCGCACGCGACTCGAGGCCAAGAAGCTCGCCCCCAATCCCCCCGCCTCTCGCGCCGAATGGCTCCGCCGCGCCACCTACGATCTCACCGGCCTCCCGCCTTCCACCGACGAAATGGCCGCCTTCCTCGCCGACCCCTCCCCGCGCGCCTTTGAAACCGTCATCGACCGCCTGCTCCAGTCCCCGCGTTACGGCGAGAAATGGGGCCGCCACTGGCTCGACCTCGTCCGCTTCGCCGAGAGCAACAGCTACGAGCGCGACAACCCCAAGCCCCACGCCTGGCGCTACCGCGATTACGTCATCCAGTCCTTCAACGCCGACAAGCCCTACGACCGTTTCCTCCGCGAACAACTCGCCGGCGACGAACTCCCCGACGCCAATGCCGATTCCATCATTGCCACCGGCTTCTACCGCCTCGGCATCTGGGACGACGAACCCGCTGACCGCGAACTCGCCCGCTTCGACAGCCTCGACGACATCGTCGCCACCACCGGCCAGGTCTTCCTCGGCCTCACCATCGATTGCGCCCGCTGCCACAACCACAAGATCGACCCCATCTCCCAGCGCGACTATTACCGGCTCCTCGCCTTCTTCCACAACGTGACCCATTACCGCAACGGCGGCCCCACCGACGAAGTTCCGCTCTTCACCACCGCCGCGCAAAAGCAGGCCGCCGAAAAGCGCGCCCGCGAACTCGAACAACGCCGCAACGAACTCCAGGCCGGCATCACCGAGATCGAGAAAAACTTCCGCACGCTCTACGCCAAAGGCGAGGCCAAGACCGCCGCCGCCGCGCAAAGCGACCTCGACGACCTCCAATTCCGTTACTACCGCGACACCTGGGACAAGCTCCCCGACTTCACCCTCATCAAGGCCGAGACCACCGGCACCGTTCCCTCCCGCCTCTTCGACATCGGCCTGCGCACCCGCGACACCGCCTTTGGCTTCGTTTTCGAAGGCCAGCTCATCGTCCCCAAGGCCGGAGACTACACCTTCTTCCTCGACAGCGATGACGGCTCTCGCCTCACCGTCGGCGGCAAGGAAATCATCCTCTACGACGGCATCCACGGCGAAGGGGCGGAACGCAAAGCCACCGTCCCGCTGCGCCAGGGCCGCATCCCCATCAAACTCGAATACTTCCAACGCCAAAACGGCTGGGGCCTCACCGTCGCCTGGTCCGGCCCCGACTTTCCTCGCCGCAGCCTCTCCACCACCGGCGAGACCGGCGGCGACCCTAAGCAACGCCTCGCCAAAAAGGATTTTAACCGCCTCATCCGCGACGAAGGCGCCCGCGTCCTCGGCAAGCAGGAGTTCGCGCGCTACGAGAAACTCAAGGGCGAACTCGACGGTCTGAAACAGGACAAGCCCCTCTCCAACGTCGCCCTCGCCGTCACCGAGACCGGTCGCCAGGCCCCCGACACCTTCCTCCTCGCCCGCGGCAACCCCGCCCTGAAAGGCGAAAAGGTCACCCCCGGCTTTCTCCAGGTTCTCGGTTCCACGGAGCCGCAAATCCCCGAACTTCCCCCCGGCATCAAATCCACCGGCCGCCGCACCGCCCTTGCCAATTGGATCACCTCGCCCGCCAATCCCCTCACCGCCCGCGTCATGGTCAACCGCATCTGGCAACACCATTTCGGCCGCGGCATCGTCCGCTCTCCCAGCAATTTTGGCTATCAAGGTGACAAACCCACCCATCCCGAACTCCTCGACTGGCTCGCCTCCGATTTCGTCGCCAACGGCTGGCGACTCAAATCCCTCCACAAGACCATCATGCTCTCCGACGCCTATCGCATGAGCTCCCGCGGCCGCCCCGAGGCCCTCGCCGCCGACCCCGCCAACGACCTCTTCTGGCGCTTCGACCAACGCCGCCTCACCGCCGAGGAAATCCGCGACTCCATCCTCGCCATCACCGGCGTCCTCAACCTCAAAATGTTCGGCCCCGGCATCTACGTGGACATTCCTCGCGAGGTCCTCGCCGGCCAGTCCCGCCCCGGCGCCAACTGGGGTAAATCAACTCCCGAGGAACAAGCCCGCCGCAGCATCTACATCCACGTCAAACGCTCCCTCCTCACCCCGATTCTGGACAGCTTCGACATCGCCGAGACCGACCGCTCCGCTCCCGTGCGCTTCGTCTCCGTCCAACCCACCCAGGCCCTCGGTATGCTCAACGGCGATTTCCTCAACCAACAAGCCGAAGTCTTCGCCGCCCGCCTCCAGCGCGAAGCCCCCGGCGACGTCGCCCAACAAGTCCGCCGCGGCCTTCACCTCGCCACCACCCGCATCCCCGCCGACGCCGAAGTCAAACGCGGCCTCGCCCTCATCGAAACTCTCCGCACTGCGGACAACGCCACCCCCGAAATCGCCCTGAAATACTTCTGCCTCATGGCGCTAAACCTGAATGAACTAGTCTATCTCGATTAATGGCATAGCAGCACGCGAACCCAACCAGAACCCGCCCAAAAAAGTCCCCATTCCCTTGCCCCAAATTCCCCTGCCAAAATTCCCAATTCCCATGAACACCCCCAACTCCCCTGCTTCCGGAAACTTCTGCCACCGCACCCGCCGCGAATTCCTCTGGGAAGCCGGCGCCGGCTTCACCGGCCTCGCCATGACCGGCCTCCTCACCCTCGACAACTTCTTCACCCCCGCCGCCACCGCCGCGCCCATCCCCGCCCTCGGCAATCCCCTCGCACCCAAGAAATCCCACTTCGAGGCCAAGGCCAAGAGCGTCATTTTCCTCTTCATGTACGGCGGCCCCAGCCAGGTCGATACCTTCGAGCACAAGCCCGAACTCTACAAACTCGACGGCAAGACCATCCCGGTGAAAACCTTCGGCCGCGGCGGCAAAAAGAACGAAGGCCGCGTCGTCGGACCCAAGTGGGCCTTCAAACCCTACGGCAAATGCGGCAAGCTCGTCAGCGACCTCTTCCCCCACCTCGGCACCTGCGTCGATGACATCGCCTTCATTCACTCCATGGTCGCCGACTCCCCCATCCACGGCTCCGCGATGCTCCAGATGAACACCGGCAAGGTCCAATCCGGCAGCCCCTGCCTCGGCTCGTGGGTCAACTATGGCCTCGGCAGCGTCAACGAAAACCTCCCCGGCTTCGTCGTCATGCTTGACCCCACCGGCGGCCCCATCAGCGGCGCGAAAAACTGGTCCAGCGGCTACATGCCCGCCAGCTATCAAGGCACCATCCTCCGCTCCGCCGGCGAACCCATCCTCGACCTCAAACGCCCCGCCAACATGAGCGAAGCCTCGCAGCGCCGCTTCCTCGACACCCTCAAAGATTTCAACACCGAACACCTCGCCCCGCGCGCCGACAACTCCAGCCTCGCCGCCCGCATCGCCAGCTACGAGATGGCCTTCAAGATGCAAACCCACGCCCCCGAAGCCGTGGACCTCAGCAAGGAATCCGAAGCCACCAAGGAAATGTACGGCATCAATGAAAAGGCCACCGAAGACTTCGGCCGCCGTTGCCTCCTCGCCCGCCGCCTCGTCGAACGCGGCGTCCGCTTCATCCAGCTCTATGCCGGCGGCGCCCACAACGACGACAACTGGGATGCCCACGGCGACCTCGTCAAAAACCACACCCACCACGCCGGCCGCACCGACAAACCCATCGCCGGCCTCCTCAAAGACCTCAAGCAGCGCGGTCTCCTCGACAGCACCCTCATCGTCTGGGGCGGCGAGTTCGGACGCCAACCCACCGCCGAATACGCGAAGGGCACCGGCCGCGACCACAACGCCTACGGCTTCACCATGTGGATGGCCGGCGGTGGCGTCCCCGGCGGCGTCTCCGTCGGCGCCACCGACGAACTCGGTTCCGCCGCCGTCGAGGACAGCTACCACGTCAAAAGCCTCCACGCGACCATCCTCACCAAGATGGGCCTCGACCCCGACAAACTCACCTACTTCTACGGCGGCCTCGACCAAAAACTCGTCGGCGTCGAAGGCGCGGAGACGATGAAGAAACTGATCTGAGAATTTGATCGGAAAAAGACTGGCACAGGCTGCCAGATCGTTTTCGGAAACACGTTTTACGCGCCACCTCAAAACAAGTTAGACTGTCAGCCATGAAAGCAGCACCGCCCGACCTTGAGATCGTGACACGGAAAGGCAAACCCGTCTCCGTCATCATCCCCATCAAGGACTACGAGGAACTTCTCGAACGAGTCGAGGATTCGGAAGACACAGCCTGGCTCAAGCGCGCCCGCCGCAAGCCGCTCCAGTACCGTCCGTTGGAAGAGTACCTCGCCGAACGCCAGCAGCCGTGACCATGTATCGCGTCCTGCTTGAACGCGCCGCCGAGAAAGACCTCGCCCGCCTCTCGTCCGCGATTCACGACCGCGTCATCGCGGCGATTCAAGCCCTGGCCCGAAACCCGCGGCCGCCCGGCTGCCGCAAGCTGGCGGGCAGCCAAAATGACTGGCGCATCCGCGTGGGCGACTACCGGGTCGTTTACGAAATTGCTGATGAAATCCGCGTCGTGCGTGTCAACCGCGTCCGCCACCGCCGCGAGGTTTATCGCTGACTC
Organism: uncultured Akkermansia sp.; assembly: GCA_964623105.1. Taxonomy (GTDB): domain Bacteria; phylum Verrucomicrobiota; class Verrucomicrobiia; order Limisphaerales; family BJHT01; genus BJHT01. Next base: position 530 of record CAZUUP010000050.1, on the reverse strand, counting down.
AACGAACTCGGTTCCGCCATCGCGGACAGTTACCATGTGAAAAGCCTCCACGCGACCATCCTCACCAAGATGGGCCTCGACCCCGACAAACTCACCTACTTCTACGGCGGCCTCGACCAAAAACTCGTCGGCGTCGAAGGCGCGGAGACGATGAAGAAACTGATTTGAGAATCTCCGCTCGCGAGGCAGAACCAAGCCATGAAAGTCACCTTGGAAGTCCCGGAAAAAGTGGGCCGCGAGCTGAAGGCGCTCGGAACCGACCTGTCGGCGGCCTTAAAGTTTGGGCTGGCGAGCTGGCGTTCCTGTCCCACCCCAACCCACCGCGAGCTGGCCGTCGCGGTTCAGCAGTTGACCACCGCCACCACTCCCGAACAGGTGCTCGCACTCCGCCCTACTCCCAAGCTTGCCCGCCGCGTCCGGCGCTTGCTGGACAAGAACCGTGAAGCGGGCCTGAGCGCGGCCGAACACGACGAAATGGATGCCTGCCTCCGCGTCGAGCATGTTGTCCGTCTGGCCAAAGGCACTGCGGC
>CAZUUP010000049.1:12522-17188 GCA_964623105.1 uncultured Akkermansia sp. | reverse complement strand
AATCACGCCCCACAAGGCGCGCGTCTTTTCGGTTACTTATTCGTCACACACCCGTCGGTTGGAGCCGGCGGGCGTTGGTGGGGGCGAGAGACCGGGTTACGGGTGAAGTTCTGAGGGAGTGCAGAGGCGGACTTCGAGGTTGCCGAACGCTCGGAGGTATCCGGGGGCGGAGGAGGGAGTGACGAGGAAGTTCCGGCCCTTGGGATAGTAGCCGCGGAAGACTTGCAACGCGGTGCTGTCGAAGGAGCGTGGATCCCACTTGCACTCGATGGTGTCCACTTCGTCGCGGCGGCGGGCGAGTACGAAGTCCACTTCGCGCCCGGCCTTGTCCCGCCAGTAGCGGATGGGGGCGTCCGGGAAATGGGCCTGCAGGTGTTCCAAGACGAAGTGTTCCCACAGCGAGCCGAGGTCTTCCTGGCGGAGCGGATCCCAGCCGCGCGCGTGACTGACGAAGCCGGTGTCGAAGCCGTAAACCTTGGGTTGCTTGACGATCTCGTTTTGTCCGCTGCCGTGGAAGGGCCGCACGATCGTAACGGCATGGGTGGTTTCGAGGGCGCGGAGGTGGCTTTCGACGGTGGGGCGCGTGACCCCGACGGCGGTGGCGGTCTTGGTCACCTCGAACTGGCCGCCGCTCTGCCGCAGGAGATATTCGAACACGGCATTGAAACGGTTCATGTCCCGGAACTCGAACAGGCGGTGGATGTCGCGCGCGAAGAAGGAGTCCATCCACTCGCGATAGAAAGCGGGCGGCTTGGGGTCGGCCAGCAGCGCCGGAGGGAGACCGCCGTGAAAGAGCCGCTTCTGGAGGGGAACGTTTCCGAAGGCAGGCAGTTCACCCCATGTTACCGGGACGAGATGAACGACGCGTTTGCGGCCGGTGAGGGTGTCGCGGAACTTCTTGCTGGCAGCCAGGGTCGAGGAACCGGTGGCGAGGATCTTGAGGTGCGGGAAGGCGTCAGCACCGATCTTGAGCACCCGGCTGGGGTCGCTGAGTTGGTGAACCTCGTCAAAGACCACCACGGGTTTCGTGCAGGACCGGTAGAAAATCAGCGGGTCGCGGACCATTTCCTCCGCCTGCGGCAGGTCGCAATTGAGGTAGCTGGCCCGGTCTGGGCCCAAGCTTTCCGCCAGCGTGGTCTTGCCGCAGCGCCGCACGCCGCACAGCCAGACGATGGGCGCCTGCCGCCAGGCTTGTTCTATCCGGTTGATCCAGAATGGTCTTCCAAACATGCTACCGTGGTATACGCCAAGTCTTACCAAACGTAAAGTATGCTAGCACGGTTTCCGGAGCACGATCAGCAATCTGCCCGCCCGGCAAAATCTCCCTCCGAGTTCAAGCCGGGCTTTGAACTTCGACCGCAAATTTTGAGCTTTGAGCTTTGAGCTTCGCGCGCGCCTACTCCCGCCCCCAATACCCCGGCAAATCCTTCTTCGTCTCCTGCAAGATCTCCCGAATGTTCCGGCGCTCGGCCGCGGACAGATGCGCGAACGCCGTGCCCTGATCCTTCCCGGTCAGCACGTCATGCAATCGCCGGTAAATGACCTGTTTGACCGCCGGTGGGAGCGCCTCGAATCCGCGCGAATAAATCATGTAGCTGCACCGATGCTGGAACAGCCGCGTGCGCAGTTCAAAATCCTTCAGCGATCGCCCGTCCTTTGTCGCCACCCGGTTGCGCCGAAACGCCTCCTGATACGCGGGGTCGCCGGCGATGCCGTCCTTGAGCGCGTATTCCCCGCAAAAGAGCAGATGGCGCACGACCGCCTCGGCCTGCTCATTGATGACCGCCAGCGCGGCGCCCTGCGGCGCATCCGTCACCGGTTCCTTCGCCCGCCGCTGCGCCTCCTGCTGCCGCGCGAGCGCGTCCCGCGTGCTCCGGGCCGCGTCCGTGAGCTTGTTGTGCATGGCGCATTGATGTTCGAGCACCATGAGCGCCACGATGTCGCTGCCCGGCGCGAGGTAGCGCTCAGTCGGCAAGTATCGCTCCAGCGTGGTGACATTCGCGCCGGCCTCGGGATCAAAGCTGATCCGCATCCCCCGCCGCTGCGCGAATGAGTTGCCCCGGTGCCGCTCGGTGCCGTGTTTCCCGGTCACATACCAGCCGCCCCAGCGGTCGCGCAGCGGGCTTTCGTGCCCGGTGACCAGGCTGCCTTCGTTGAGCATCGGCTGGCCCGATTCGCCCGTGTACACCGACCGCACCAGCATTCCGGGCACGCCACCCGTCCGCGGTCCCTGATGGCACGAGAGGCAGATCTCGGTGGTTCGCAATTCGGGTTTCCCGCCCCCCGTCCCCGGCAACGTGAGAGAATAAAAACGCGGCCCGGCTTCCGGATCCATGCCGATGATTTCCAACACTCCCTCCTGCGCCCAACCGGCGTAGCATTCCTCATTGAAGAAGACACTGCGCGGGTTTTGCGGATCGATTGCCGAGTTCTGCAGGCTGGTCTTGGAAAACACCAGCGTCTGTGACGCGGGCGAGAGTTGCAATTCCGCCAGCACACTCGCGACGCACGCCCGGGCGTCGGACAAGGCGGGCTTGAACTCCCCCTGCTGCCAGCGCTGCCACATCCTCGCGACCGGATCTTTCGATCCCAACCACGGCTTCTCCACGATTGTAAAGTCATCAGCCCACGCCACCGATGCCGTCATCAAGACGACCACGGTGAATGTCCCAGCCATGTTACTCATCCACCCTCGCTTCATGGTTTGTTGACATTTCAGCGCCCAATCACGCCAACGCGCCCACGGGCACCCACCGCACAATCCCCGCGAACTGCCGCCGTCCGGACCGCCCCATCGCTACCGCAGGATCGCCTACGGGCACGCCATCGCTGTCTGCGTCTGCTCGCCCAATCCTTCGACGCCGAGTTGAACCACATCGCCGGGCTTGAGGTAAACCGGCTGCGGCTTGCAACCGAGTCCCACTCCCGGCGGCGTGCCGGTCGAGACGATGTCCCCGGGCAGCAGGGACATGAACTGGCTCAGATAACTCACCAGCCGCCCCACCCCGAAAATCATCTGCGCCGTGCTGCTGTTCTGAATCAGCCTGCCGTTCAACTTCAGCCAGAGCTTCAGATTCTGCGGATCAGGAATCTCCTCCCGCGTGGCGAGAAACGGACCGATGGGGGCAAACGTGTCGCAACTCTTGCCCTTCACCCATTGCCCGCCACGTTCCAACTGCCACTCCCGCTCGCTGTAGTCGTTGTGAACTGCGTATCCCGCCACATGGCTCATCGCCTCCCCCTCGGCGACATAGCTCGCCTTCCGGCCAATCACAAACGCCAGTTCCACCTCCCAGTCGGTCTTCTTCGAGTTGCGCGGGATCACCACCGGATCATTCGGCCCCACCATCGCGCTGGTCGCCTTGAAAAACACAATCGGCTCCGCCGGAATCGGCATGCCGCTTTCCTTGGCATGATCACTGTAGTTGAGGCCAATGCAGATGATCTTGCTCGGCCGCGCTACACACGGCCCCAGGCGCTCCGCAGGATCCACCGTTGGCGCAGTTGCCGCGTTGGCCTTCGCCCAGGCCGCCAGCCGTTCGAGGCCGTCACCGCCAAAAAACGCCTCGTCATAGTCGGAACCAAACGCGGAAGCATCAATCCGCCGTCCGTCGTTGAGAATCAGGCCGGGAACCTCCGCACCCGGTTTTCCAAAGCGAATGAGTTTCATACTTTTCTGCGTTTGTAATGTCCACCAACACCCAACCAACTGTCGCCCGGGCCGCCACCTGCTCCCCCGCGACCACTCCAATCAAACTGCGCTCGGTGCCAAGTCACCTCCCCGCTACTGCTTCAGCGCATGTTTCAAAATGAACTCCACAATCGGAGTCGAGTCCTCCAACCCGTGCGGATGATGCCCCACGCCCTTCTTCCCGATCAGCGTGATGTCTCCGCCCAGTTTCTTATACCGCTCCGCGATCACGCCCGTGTTTTCGTCCCACGGCACCACGTCATCCGCATCGCCATACACGTGCAGCAACGGCACCTTCGCGTCCGCCAGCGGCTTCAGATTGTCCACCGGATTGCCCTTGTAGGCCAGCGCCTCCGCCTCGTTCGCGAAGCGATACACCTTCATCGTCAGCGCCCAGTCGCCCTTGCTTCCCTTGCCCTTTCCCTTGCCGCCCGGCCAGCTCTTGAAATCGCACACTGGCGCATCACCGTAGAGGCACGCCACCTTGGTCGGATTCGCGATCGCCCAGTTGTAGCAATACAGCCCGCCGCGGCTAAGACCCACCAGCGCCACCTTTTTGCCGAGACCGTATTTCCCTGTCAGCTCCTCGTAACACTGGTTCCAGTGCCCGACCGCCTCCGGACTGCCCAACTGATTTTGCACGCTCAGATAAACAATGTGAAACCCCTTCCCCAGCAGCGCGATGTCCGGCGCCGGCTTGTGTCCGAAAAACTCGCCATGCCATACCCACGGCTTCCCCGCCGCCGCCACCTTCGGCACCACCACGAGCACGTTCTTTCCTCCCACCGGAAAGTCGTAGCGATCAAAACCATTCCACTGCGACTTCTTCCCCGGAAACGGCGCGCGCTCCGCCGCCCGTACTCCCGTACTTCCCCCGGTCAAAAGCCATGCCACCACCGCCAAACCAAGAACCAGCCGGACCGGATTCAAATTTCGCATGGTTCCTAGACTCCCCCGGTTCACCTCCATTCACGA
>CAZUUP010000049.1:0-12422 GCA_964623105.1 uncultured Akkermansia sp. | reverse complement strand
CCGGATTCAAATTTCGCATGGTTCCTAGACTCCCCCGGTTCACCTCCATTCACGAAAGACAAGAAGCAGCCTTATTTTTCAATCGCGCCAAGGCAACCAGAAGGTACAGGCGCAGAGAACACGGTCGGCCTCCAAGGACTCAAGAAATAAACCCAATTGATAGCCAACCCCACTTCGGATGGAGAACTCATCCGATCTGGGTGGCGGGTTACGCATCCCAAACAAACAACAACGCCACCTCCGTTCCTAAAGCTTACCTGAACTACCCCTGAAACCATCAATGCACGACTGGCGGCTCACTCGGATCGTCCCACCAGCCAAACTTGGGAACCATCAATTCGTGCGGCTTCTCGGTCAGACGAAATCCTACCACCCATCCCGCCCCGATCAACGCGACTCCCGCAAACGCGCCCGCCGCGGATCGCAGCCATTTCGCCCATTCCTCTGATGCATCCAACGCAAGAACCGCCAGCATCGCACCAACGATCCCCGCCACACAGCTTAGCCAGCCAGCAAGCCACATCTTTTTCCGACGTTTCACACGGCGGAATTTCGGCTTCATCTGTTTCGGAACGATATTTGTCCCGTCGCTCATCGGCACGCCTCACACCGCTTCCACCACCGCCTCCGGTCCGCTGTGCCGTATCACCCGCAGCTTCACCCCGGGCGCAATCATCTCCCCTTGCGAAATCACGTCGATCACCTCGTCCCCAAACCGCCCCTTCCCACCCGGCCGCAGCGGCGACACCGCCACCCCCACCTGCCCGACACGCGACGCCTGCACCTTCGCCAGTTGCGCCACCGTCTGCTCCCCGCTCGCCGAAGTCGTCGCCAACCGCGCATAGAAAGAAGTCTTGGGCAGCCACAAACTCAACACCCAGCACACCACCCCCGCCCCCAGCACCGAGAACACGATCCGCATCAACGGCAGTTGCACCTGCGGCAGGGACGGCATCAGCGGACCGCCCGGATAAATGTCCACCATCGCCATCACCAGCGCCGCGAGCATCAACCCCGCCCCCATCAAACCCACCAAGATTGTCCCCGGAAAAACCAGCAACTCCAGCGCCACCAATACCAACCCCAGCAAAAACACGCCGATCCATTCCACCCCTGACAACCCCGCCACATAACCACCCAGAAAATACACGGCAAACGCGCACACCCCCACAATCCCCGGCAACCCAAACCCCGGCGTCTTCATCTCGATGTAGATCCCCGCCATGCCAATGATAAGCAGCAACGGGCTGATCGTGTTGATCCACGTTGCCAGCCGTTCCACCCCCGTCGGCGTTATGTTGATCCGCTTCGCCGAACCCAGTCCCGACCACTTCAGCAACTCCTCGAGCGAATCCACCGTCCCCAGCGACAACAGCGGCTTCGGCGGATTTCCGTACCCTTTCTCCGCCTGCTTGTTCGTGAGCGTGAGAATCTGCCCCTTTTCATTCAACACATCGTCCCCCATCTTCAATTCCTTCGTCCGGTCAATCATCGCCTCGATCACCGCGATGTTGTGGCCGTTCTTCTCCGCGCTCGTCCGGACCAGTGCCCGGATCCCCGATGTCATCTTCGCCTCCACCGTGTCGGGCAGCTTCTCCACCCCGGTCCCGCCCGGAGCCATCATGATCGGTGCCGCCGCGCCGATGACACTCTGCGGCGCCATGTAAATCTTCTGCGTCGCCACCGCAATGAAAGCCCCGGCCGAAAACGCCTTCCGGTTCACATACGTGATCGTCTCCCCCTTGAACTGCCCGAGAATCCCCACAATCTCCCCCGTCACATCCACCCGCCCGCCGTTGGTGTCCATGTCCAGGACCAGCACATCCGCCTTCTCCTTGATCGCCTGCTTCACCGCCCGGCGCACCAGATAGACCAGCGGCGGCATGATGTCATCCCGGATCGGCACCACCACCACCTTCAACTCCGCATTCGTCGCCGCCAACCCCGTCTTCCCCCCCGGCCAGCACACCAGCAACCCCAGTAAAATCAGCAGACATCTCTTCATGCCGCGACCCTATCCCATCCCGCTTCCCCTCGCAAGAAGCCCGCCCCGCCGGTGCGACCGCCACCCGCGACCCCTACCGCTTCGCCGCCGCCACAATCTGCTTCTCCAACTCCGCCGCCTTCGCCTGCGCCTCCGCCAGCGGCAACCCCGCCTTCATCCCCGGCCGCACATGCTTGGTATCCGACAGCCACGCATCCTTGAGCATCCGCTGCCGCTGCTGCACCAGCTTCAACACCGCCTCGCCATTCGGATGCCCCGCCAGCATCGCCTTCGGACCATCCGCCGCCGCCACATCCTTCGCCCCCAGATGCGACAGGATCGCCTGCGCAATCAGCCAGTGCCCCGTCTCGTTGCAATGCACACCGTCCCCCGCCAGGAAGAATTTCGGATCCGCCTTCCGCCGCTCCGCCAGAAACCGGTTCATCGGCGTGTGCGAATCCACCACGTCCCACCCCTTCTCCCGCTGCCCCACCAGCCATTCCGAATACTTGTCCAGTGTGTTCCCATAACCCGCCTTCCCGCCCCGCACCTCGTCAAACGTCGGCGGCGTCACATGCAACACCTTCGCCCCCACCGCCGCGCAACGCTCCCGCAGCTTCTCCATCCCCGCGCGATACTTCGCAAACCGCTCCTCTGCAAACGGCAGGTAAATCCCGCAGTTCATCCCGTAGCACGCCACCACCAGATCCGGCTTGCTCTTCGCCAGCACCCGCTCCAGCCGCTCATGCAAATCCGGCCGCGGAAACTTCCCGCCCGCATGGCCGTCCTCCGACAACCCGCTCACCGTCTCGCTCGGCAACCCGATGTCGATGATCTCCACCGCCCGTTCCGGATTCCGTGTGCGCAAATACGCCTCGACAAACTCCACATACTGTCCCGCATACGTGATGCTATCCCCGAGGAAAACCACCCGTTTCGCCCCGTCGAAGATTCCCTTCTCCGCCGCCAAACCCGCCGTGCCAAACCCCGCCAGCACCGCCAAAACTAATCCCAGCACAACGGCCCGGCCGGCCGCCATTCCACTCCACGCCACCCCATGAAATAACGAATTCATAATTTTTCCCGTTCAATTGGTTTCCCAGACTCTGCCCCTCGCCCCACCCCCAACGCCAGCAAAGATTCATTGTCCTGCTCCCGCGGACAATCCGCCATCACCCCCGCTCCGTCACGGCATCCAACCCCCATGCCACCACGTCCAGACGCCGCGCGAACTGCACCCGTGCCGGCGGCCCCGTCAGCTCAATTCCCAAACCCGCCGCCAACGTGTTCGACTCGATCACCACCTCGCCCGCCTGCAACGGCCACTGCGCATGCGCAATTTCCCCGCGCCACAGCCGTCCGCGCCCGTCCGCCGCATAAAGGCAATACCGCTCGGTCAGCCAGTGCTCCAGCGATCCCGCCCGCGCCAACTCCACGTCTCCGACCGCCCGATACCGCCCCCGAAACTCCGCCGCCGCCACCCCCCGATGCGTTCGCCGGCTCGCATAATGCACCCATCCGTCCCGCTCCCCGCACTCCATCTCCGCATCATAGTACGGCAGATGAAATGTCCTCCGCGCCACCCGCACCGCCACCGGATTACCCGCGTCCAGGCTGAAAAACCAAACCCCCGGCCGCCCTCCCGCCGTCACATACGTCCGCAGATTCAACTCCGGAAATGCCGACAACCACGGCACCGACGGCATTCCGCGCGGAGCGACCCCCTCCATCCGAAAAGGCACCACCCCCAGCCACGCCTCCCCGCCAAACAAATCCAGTTCCAAACCCGCCGGCAAAGCCCGCCGCAATGGCTCCGCCGCCACCGGCCAATGCAGAAACGCGAGATCGCACCACCGCATCCGCATCGCCCACGATCTCTCGGGTGCCGGCCACGGACGATTCTCCGCCGCCACGTCCATTGCCTATTTCAGCAGATCATGTCCGCCAATCACCGGCAGCCGCTTGTTCTCCCCGCGCGCCGCATTGATCATTCCAATCACGATCAATACCACGCATCCAATCCCCAACACCTGCGTCGCCCGCCACAGATACCATCCCACCACCGGCAGCCATCCCAGCACCCGGCCCGCCAGCTCCACCCCCACAATCGCAATCGTCAGCACCATCCCCTGGTTCGCGTGAAACCGGGCAAACCGCGACTGCGGCGCCGCCAGCAATCCCACCACAAACAACAGCGGCAGATACGCAATCATCCCGTAAACCTTGTTGCGCTCCGCATCCTCCGCCGGAATTAGCGGCGGCAACCCACCCCCACCTCCGCCCGCCGCAATCTCCGCCTGAAACTCCGCCACCACATCCGCCCGCGCCCAGGTCGCCATGCCGTCACGACTCACCGGCGTGTCCCCCGGCAGATTCCCGCTCCGAAACATCGCCGCCAGTTGTTGCTGGCCCACCGGACCCCAGTTCCGTCCGTCCGCCTGATAATGCCACAACACCATTAGAACCTCCTGCGCAACTGTCGTTCCGTCGGCCGCATCCCCGCCGTCCGCTTCACCGGCCCGCCCGGCAACGGCCCCAGCTCCTTGATCTCCGGCACCGTCAAACGCCGCACGCCGCCCTTCACCAGCGTGCCCAACTGCAACCCGCCAATCGCCACCCGGATCAGCCGCAGCACCTCCAGCCCAAACGCCGCCACCAGCCGCCGGATCTGGCGGTTGCGCCCCTCCTCCAGCACAATCTCCAGCCAGCTCGTCTTCTCCCCGTGCCGCAACACCGTCACCCGCTTCGCCGCCAGATGCTCCCCTTCGCTCTCCGCGCCCGCCTGGATTTTCTTCGCCAGCTCTTCGTCCACCACCCGGTCCACCTGCACATGATACGTCTTCTCCACGTGCCGCTCCGGCGACGTCAGATGCGCCGCCCACGCATGGTCATTCGTGAACAACAGCAACCCCTCGCTCGCCTGATCCAACCGCCCCACTGCCGACAGATGCGGCACCCGGAAATCCCCCAGACACTCGAACACCGTCGGCCGCCCCTGCTCATCGCTCGCCGTCGTCACCAGCCCCCGCGGCTTGTTCAGCATCAGGTAAACCTTCTTCTGCTTCGTCGCCGGTTCGCCATCCACCGCCACCTGGTCCCACTCCAACACCACCGGATGCTCCCCATCCCGCACGACCACACCGTTCAATTCCACCCGCCCCGCATTGATCAAATCCCACGCCTGCTTGCGCGAACAGTAACCCAGTTTCGACAACGCCCGCGCCAATCCCGTCCGCGTCGCCCCCAGCTCCGCCGCCCGCCAGTGAACCGGCGGCTTCACTCCCCCCGGCAACCCCGCCTTCCGCTCCGGCGCCCGACGCTCCGGCTCCGCCTCGAAATTCCGCCGTTCCCCGGGCGGCGAACCCGCCGCCCCCGGACGCCCCTCCGGTCCGCCCCGCCCAAAACCCCGCGCCCCGCCGCCGCCCGCTCCGCGCTCGTCCCCACGCACCTTCGGCCGCCAGCCCTCCGGCCCCCGCCACGCCTTGCGCACCGTCGGCCCGCGCTCCGGCGAACCCCGCCGCTCGTCCCGCTCACCGAACCGCTCCCGTTCCCCCGCAGCCGCCTCCGGACGCCCCTCCGGCCCGCCCCAACGCTGCCGCTGAAACGGCCTCGGCGCACCGCCGCCGCTGCTCTCGCCGCGCACCCACGCCCCGCGATCCCGTGCCCCGCGCCGGTCCGCTTTGCCAGCCGGTTTGCCCCGCGGCGGCCCCCTTCGATCGTCCCGCGCAAACGGACGCCGCGCATCCGGAGCACCGCCTCCCGGACGCCCCGGCCCGCCACCCGGCTCGCCCCGCACAAAAGGCTTTCGCCCCGGCGGCCCGCCACGGTCATCCCGGGCAAACGGCTTCCCAAACGGCGGTTTGCCGCGCTTGCTCCGGTCCATCGGCCGACGCCCTCGAGGAGGAAACTTCATAATATTCTGCCCGCAAATCGTCACTCGCCCGCCCGGCCATAGCAACGCACCACCCCATCCATGTCGGCGATGTACAATCGCCCCTGCGCCACCGCCATCCCGTCCCACACCGGCGGACTCTCCAAGTCAATCTCCGCGCTCTGCCCGCCACTGTCCGTCGAAACCGCAAACAACCGCCCGCCCCCCTTGCCATCCAGCGCCGCATCCTGCTTGGCCAGCAACGGCAGGATTGACTTGTCCTTCTGCGTCAACCGCTCGAACGCGTACTCTTCATCCACCACATCCGGCGGTCCCGAGAGAAAGATCGTCTTCCCCGCCATCGCCATCGCCCGCGTCACCACCGGCACATAGCGATGCCAGTTCTGCTGCACAAAGGTCCCCGCATTCCGCGGTGCCGGCAGCTTCGCCGTCAACACGTTCGCCGGCTTGGCCGGACGGAACACCAACCCCGCGTTCACCTTCCCCTTCCCCGTCTGCACCCCCGACATCACCCCATGCGCCCGGCTCTCCGACTCATCCCGCGCATCCGCCTTGTCAAACGAGCAGAACAACACCATCCCGGGCCCCGGCTTCACCGCGCCCGGCAGGTCAAAGTTCCGCTGAATCTCCGCCGCCGTCAGCGCCCGGTGGTAAATCACCACCTGATCCAACACCCCGGCCAGCGTCCCCGTCTCCCCCTCCGCCACGTTCGCCTCCGCACCCAGCACCAGCGGATTCTTCGGCCGCGCCGCAATCAGCCCCGGCCCGTGACCCTCCAGCGCCAGCTTCCCGTCCACATAGAGCCGCAACGCCCCCTTCTCCGCGATCACCCCCGCCAGATGATGCCACCCCTCACCCAGCGCCGTCGGCGCCACCACCGCGCCGTGATTCTTCGCGCTCCGCACATGAAACGCCGCGCGCCCGCCCTGAATCACCAGCGCATAGCCGTTCAACGGCCCGCCCTGCGACACCACCGAACCATCCTTCCCATCCGCCTGCACCCACGCCTCCACCGTCAACGCCTTCCCCGTCGGATCCAGCTTGTCGGAATCTGGGAACACCACCGACATCCCGCGCCCCGCCGCCTTCGCCTGCGGCTTCCCCTTGCCCCTCGGTGCATTGGCCGGTGCGTCCTCGCCCACCCCCGGCACCACCGGCGCCTCCTTCGGCGCGGAGAAAAGCTGATGCTCCATCGTCGTCGTCCACTTGTAATACTGCGGCTCGCGCCCATACGCGTACACGTTCTTCTCGTCGAACACCAGGATGCGCCCCGACGGTGCATACTTCCCCGCTTGGTAATAACCATTGTGCCCGCCCGCAAAACTCTTCCCGTAAACCCAGTAGCTCCGGTGGAACCACGAATCATCCAGAAAACCCATCGGCGCGAAGATATGCGCCCCCTCGCCCGTCTGCGAAGCCCCCTGCTTGATCGCATCGCCCGAGACCGGCCCGATCTCCACCCGCTTGCCGTCCGCGCCAATCTTCTGCGTGCGCAGATACGTCCACTTCTTGTCGCTCGAAAGAATGTCGTTCAATCCCACCGGCATTTGCAGGGTCTTTACCCGTTCCTGCAAATCACGCCCCGTCTCCGGATCCTTGTCGTCATACACTTCCTCCACCAACTTCCGCCCCGTCGCCGCATCCAGCCGGAAGAACCGCAGCCCGCCATCCAGAAACACCGAGCGCCCCGCCACAAAACTCACCGTGTCATTCTCCACCAGCACGCTTCCGTGTACCGGCCACACCGATTCCACCTGCTCAAACGCCCCCAGCCGCCGGTCGCTCGGCGCGGCGCGATAACGCCAGATCAACGCCCCGTCCCGCCCTCGCAGGCAATACACGCTGCCGTCCTTTCCACCAAACAACACCCGCCCCTTCCAATACGTCGGCGGCGAGTCCACCCGCCCGCCCGCAATGTAATGCCACTGCGCCCGCCCCGTCACCGCATCCAGTGCATGCACCGTGTGCTGGTCAATCTGCGACACAAACAACTTACCCGCCGCAATCGTCACCGCGCTCAGCGGACCGCCCAGCTTCACTTCCCACGCCTTCCCCAGATCCGCCTTCAACGCCTGGCTCGTGTAACCGCTCCGCGCCGCGTCATGACGATACGTCGGCCAGTCGTTCCCGTCCGCGTCCGGCTCCGTTACCGCTTGATCATACGCCGGACCCCGCTCCAACCGCTGCGCCTCGGCACGCGGCTTCGGATGCGCTGACATCGTCCCCGGCGCCAGCGCGTTCATCCCGTCCAGCTTCGCCTCCGGATAACACGCGCAATTGTGCGGCCCCGCATACGTCAGCCCGTTGCATGGCAGCACGCCGTATAAGCACGCCCCCCGCACCCAGTGGTTGATGTCCCAGTGCTTCGCCTTGATGTCCACAAACTCGATCCCCGTCCGCGACGGCAGCAAAAACCGGTCCGTCGCCTTCGCGATGTAGCAACGGTGATGAAACCAATACGTGTTCACGTCCGGCGGGAACTGCACCTTCGCCTCGCCCGTCCACGGATCGCGCCCGATGAATTCCCCCGCCATGCCGCCGGACAACGTCGCCGCGTTCCACACCAACCCGCCCGCCACGATCAAATCCTCCGGCGAGCGATACCCCGACTTGTTGTGCGGCGCGCTCCACAACTCCTTCCCCGAATCCACCTCCAGCCCCTTCATCGAACCATCACCCCCCGCATACAAAACCACGTTGCTGTGCATCACCACCCGCGGACCATAATTGTACTCGAACAACTTCCGCTTCGGTGCCGGCGGCCCCGCCCAGCGCTGCGTCCCCGTCGCCGGGTCCAGTTGGATCAACCGGTCGCCATCATAAAAAATCAGCCGTTTCCCATCCGTCGCCAGCGATAGCGGCGCCACCTTCACGTCCGCCTTCCTCCAGCGCAACTTCCCCGTCGCCACCTCCACCGCCACCAGTTCCCGCGGTTGCTGGTCCCAGTTGAACTCCGTCTCCACCCGCTTCTGATCCCCCGTGTTGTGCTTCGGCGCAAAATCCTCCAGCACCCAGGGCCGCGGATTCACCAGACAGTAAATCACCCCGTCCACGTGCAAAATCTCCTCCGTCCCCTTCGTCCCCTCGAACACCCGCACCGTCTTCCCCGTCGCCGCGTCCAGATGACTCACCGGCGCATCAATCCCCAGCGTCACCAGCACCCGGTCCCCATCCACCACCAACCGCCGCGCCAGTTGCGTCGGCCCCGACTTCAACGGCCACATGTTGCTCTGCCACCGCTCAATCCCCTGCTTCCACAACATCGTCCCGTTGAACGCATCCCGCGCCACAATCCGCCACTTCGACGGCAGCAGGATCGAAATCCGCGACCCCTCGTCCATGATGTAAAAAATCCGCCCGCCCCCCGACACCATCGCGCTCAAACTCGACATCCGGTCATGATGCCGCGACCACCGCGGACTCCCCACCCACTGCAAACGCTCCGGCGGCGCCACCACCTGGTCGTGCGACGTCGCATTCCCCTTCGCGTCGTAATAAAAATGCGTCCAGTCATCCAGCGTCGCCGGCCGCGGCTTCACCGTCCGCACCCACTTCCCTTCCTGCTTCACCACCGCCACCCCGTCCGGCACCAGCACCCGCATCACCTCGCTCATCGCCACCCCGCCCAGATTCTCCGCCACCAGCAGATTCACCAGATTATCAATGTACGGCAGTTCCTTCCCCTCCAGCGCATCCACGCTCACCGGACCATAAAGCCCCAACTCCCGAATCGCCTCCCGCATCGCCGGCACCTTCGCCGCCTCCGTCGCCAATCCATACACCTGATAGCTCCCGTTCGCGCGCAACGCCGCCGTCAACCGCGCATCCCCCGTCCCCAAATGCACCACCACCCCGCCCTTCACCCCCGCCACCCGCAAAACCTCCCCCGCCTCGCCCGCCAATCCGTCCGCCGCATGACCCGCACCCCCCCCCAAACCCAACACCCACCCCACCCCCACCCCCCCTCCCCGGACAAACCCCAACACCCCCACCCACGGTCCCCAGTTTTTGAAGTTCATAACGCAATGACGTTCTCCACAGCATCCCACCACACCCACCGCCCAAATGCGACAACGAATAACCCTCCCCACCCCACGCGCTCCGCCCCCTCGGTAGGCGCGGTGCCCTCACCGCACCGCCGCACTCGCAACGCCTTCCAGGTCGCCCGCATCCCCTCCCCATTCCCCTGCCCCCAATTCCTTTGCCAACCCCCCGCTCCCGTCCTGTCCACAATGTCCACCCCCTTCCGCCCTCTGCTCCCGCTTCGTCCCCACAAACCAAGCTTGAGCCACCCCCCGCTCCCAGGCATCATCTCCCGCAAACCCAACCCACGCGTTCCGCCCGCCAGCCAATCACCGCATCATGCCACCCCGCAACGTCCATCCCGACCAACCCCGGCTGCTCCTGCCCGCCGCCACACTCCTCGTCCTGCTCGCTCTCCTTGCCCCCGCCGCCGCCGCCCCCGACCTCGACGCCTGCCGCGAACTCTTCCTTACCGGCAAATACACCGAATGCAACGCCCTCGCCGACCAGGCCATCGCCGACAACGAATACCCCGAGGAATGGCGCGAACTGAAAATCAACTCCCTCCTCACCCTCGGCCGCTACGCTGATTCCTTCACCGCCCTCACCAACGCCCTCACCCGCCACAACTCCAGCATCCGCCTCCGCCTCTCCGGTCACGACGTTTACCAACTCAACAACCAGCCCGAGCGCGCCCGCGAAATGCTCCGCGAAATCAACGAACTCGTCACCTACCGCGGCTGGGCCTACCGCGACCCCGCCAACATGGTCGTCCTCGGTCGCACCGCCCTGCTCCTCGGCGTTGACCCCAAGCAAGTCCTCGAAAAACTCTACGACAAGGCCCGCCTCGCCGACCCCGCCCTTCGCGACCCCTACCTCGCCGCCGGCGAACTCGCACTCTCCAAACACGACTTCGACCTCGCCGCCAAATCCTTCCGCGACGGCCTCAAACGCTTCCCCAAAGACCCCGAGTTCCACTACGGCCTCGCCCGCGCCTTCGCCTCCGGCGAACGCGGTCCCATGGTCCTCGCCCTCAATGCCGCCCTCAAACTCAACACCAACCACATCCCCAGCCGCCTCCTCCTCGCCAACCACCTGATCGACGCCGAGGAATACGAGGAAGCCGAGAAAATTCTCGACCTCGTCCACCAGGTAAACCCCCGCCACCCCGAAGCCTGGGCCTGCCGCGCCGTCATCGCCCACCTCCGCGCCGACACCGCTGCCGAAGCCACCGCCCGCCAGAACGCCCGCCAACCCTGGCCCACCAACCCCCACATCGAACACCTTATCGGCCAGAAACTCTCCCTCAAATACCGCTTCGCCGAAGGCGCCGCCGCCCAGCGCCAGGCCCTCAAGTTCGATCCCGACTACCTCCCCGCCAAAATCCAGCTTGCCCAGGACCTGCTCCGCCTCGGCGAGGAAACCGAAGGCTGGCAACTCGCCGACGAAGTCTATCAAAAGGATGCCTACGACGTTTCCGCCTTCAACCTCGTCAACCTCAAGGACGCGATGGGCAAATTCCAGACCCTCACCAACCAACACTTCATCCTCCGCATGGGCGCCCGCGAAGCCCGCATCTACGGCCGCCCCGCCCTCGAACTCCTCGAACGCGCCCACGCCACCCTTTCCGCCAAATACGGCCTCCAGCTCAAACAACCCGTCACCGTCGAAATCTTCCCCGACCAGAAGGACTTCGCCGTCCGCACCTTCGGCATGCCCGGCAACCCCGGCTACCTCGGCGTCTGCTTCGGCTCCGTCATCACCGCCAACAGCCCCGCCTCCCAGGCCGCCCATCCCGCCAACTGGCAGGCCGTCCTCTGGCACGAATTCTGTCACGTCGTCACCCTCCAGCTCACCAAAAACAAAATGCCCCGCTGGCTCAGCGAAGGCATCTCCGTCTTCGAGGAACGCCAGGCCAACCCCACCTGGGGCCAGTCCATGAACGCCCGCTACCGCTCCATGATCCTCGACGACGACGAACTCACCCCCATCGGCGACCTCAGCTCCGCCTTCATGGCCCCCAAAACCCCGCTCCACCTCGACTTCGCCTACTACCAATCCTCCCTCGTCGTCGAATTCCTCGTCGGCAAATTCGGCCTCGATTCCCTCAAACGCATCCTCGCCGACCTCGCCAAAGGCATCGCCATCAACACCGCCATCGCCAGCCACACCGCCCCCCTCGACAAACTCGAAACCGACTTCACCACCTTCGCCCGCAAACGCGCCACCGACCTCGCCCCCGGCCTCGACTGGACCAAGCCCGCCAAACCCGCCGACCCCGACGACGCCCCCGTCCTCACCCTCACAGCCCCGGCAGCCGTCGCCAGCACCAACTCGACCAACTACTACGCCCTCACCCGCCAGGCCCGCGAACTCATCACCGCCAAAAAGTGGCGCGAAGCCACCGTCCCCCTCAAGCAACTCATCACCCTCCACCCCACCCAGACCAACCCCGGCAACGCCTACCTACTCCTCGCCCAGGCCTATCAGCGCCTCAACGAAACCGCCCTCGAACGAGAAACC
>CAZUUP010000048.1:0-17295 GCA_964623105.1 uncultured Akkermansia sp. | reverse complement strand
TGCGCGGGACGCGGCGTTAATACGAATCTGCCACAGATACCGGAACGCGCGCTTTTTACGACGGCGGGCCCGGTACGCATACAAACGGCCGTGATCCACGGCGTCGCTGGCATAACGGTACAATTTGGAACGGCGGCCGCGATAGCCTTTGGCGGCCCGGATCATGCGCTTGCGGCGCTTCCATGAGGCTGGGGCGTTGGTAACTCGCATAAGTTCTGGAGGGGTTTCGGTTTACAAGGATCGCCGCCGCTTCAATGGCTGAACGGCAGGTTCTGGGTGATACGGTACGTATCCGTCGGATCAACTGCGGCGCTTTTGCCCAGATTACGACGAAGCTTGGGCGATTTGCCCGACAACAGGTGGCGGCGACCGGCACGCGAGCGCATGACCTTGCCACCCGCGCTGATCTTGAAGCGCTTGGCGACCGCTTTCCGGGTTTTAATGCCTTTGGGACGTCTCATATTTTCAATCCAAATATTTCAAAAGAGCGCGCAATATAGAGAGGCCCCCGGGTCGTTGCAAGGGCTATTTTCCCCTCTTTTCGAGCCGATTGGGAGCCCGCATTTTCCTCTCTCTCCGACGACGCATGCTCACATTCTGCACCCTTCCGGCCATGTGTGCATCGCAATTTCGCCACTCAGAGCTTTCCCGGCCACCAGGCGTCGAGCTTCTTCCGCAACCGCTCCACGCGGCCCGCCTCGGTTTCCGCCAGGTTCTTCTCCTCGCCCGAATCCAGGCTCAAATTGTAGAGTTCAACCACCGCCCGCGGCTCGTTCTGCACCGCTGGCACGATCAATTTCCAATCGCCCTCAATAACCCAGCGCCAGCGCAAACTGCTGGCCGGATTATGCAAATCAACGGCGTTGTGGGTGAACAACTCCCCATATAGCGTGTCCCGTCGGGCCAGCGCGGCATCGTCCAGCAAATCCACACCCGGAAGGTCCGCCGGCGCCTTCAACCCGGCCGCCTTCAGCAACGTGGGCATGAAATCAAGGGAACTCGCCAACTGCGACGCGCGCTCCGGCTTCACCTTCCCCGGCCAACGCACCATGATCGGCGTGCGCAATCCCCCGTCATATTGCGATTGCTTCGATTTGGGTGCATAGCGGCCCGCGTCCGGCTCTTGAATCCAGCCGTTGTCCGTCACATACACCACGATCGTGTTGTCCGCCACCTTCTGCCGCTCAAGGGTGTCCAGCAACTCCCCGCAGGTCTCGTCGAACCATTCCACCATCGCCCAGTAGCGGGCAACATGCGGCGACGACGTTTTGGCCTTGTATTTCTCGAACAATCGCTCCGGCGGATTGTGCGGCGTGTGCGGTAGCATGGGCGCGTACCAGACGAAAAACGGTTTCTTCTCTCGCTGCGCGGTTTCGATGAAATCCGTCACCGGCTTCATCGTCTTGCGCCCGATGTCCAGCCCGTCATCCCCATGTCGGCCACCCCGGGTCATCCCGTGCGTGAATCCGCCGCGGCTGTAATGCCCCTGCCACCACTTGCCCGTTTGCAGGGTCAGATAGCCCGCCTGCGTCAACATCCGCGGCAGGGTGGGCACCGCCTCCATGAACTTGTTCATCACCTCCCGCCCGTCCTTGAACGCCGCTGACTGCTGGAACTGCCCCGGCTTCATCCCTGCCGGCATCGGCGGGTCATTGCTCGTCACCTTGTGCTGATGCGGGTATCGCCCCGTGATCATCGACGCCAGACTCGGACAGCACAAACTCGCCGGCACATAGCCGCGCACAAACATCCGGCTCTCTCCCGCCAACCGGTCCAGGTTTGGCGTCTGGACATTCGGATGCCCCATGAACGAGTAATCCGTCCACGCTTGGTCGTCCGAAATGATCATCACGATGTTTGGCGGCCCCTTCGCTTCAGCCGCCCAACCGCAGACCCCGCCCGCCAGTGCGCACAAAACCACGAAACGGATCAGCCGTTTCCAACGATTGAAGATCATCCCGCACCCTAAACCCGCCACCGATTCCACGCGACACCAAAACAACCAGGGCCAAGATCAAAACCCTGGTCGCTCAAAATCACCGCTGCGCAACTCACCACCGTAGGCCCCCTTCCCAAAGCACAGCGCCTTCACCTCACTCTTCGTCGATGAATTCCTCCGCGACGCCCCGCCATCCCTCCAACTCGGTGGACAGAGGTCAATTAGGGGTCAACTTAGGGGTCAAACTTAGGGGTCAGTCCTCACCTTTGACACACACACACGCACCCCCCGGCAATTGCGATTTCGAGCGCGACTGTCCCCGGTCGCGCTCCGCTTGGGTCGCGGCTCCACCACGCCCGCGCCAAACCATTTGCTCCCCCGCCCTCCCTGCGCTAAACACCTCGTCATGAAAATCACCCGCCGCTTCCCTCGTCTGGCGTCCACGCTGGGCACTGCGCTCGTCATTCTCGCCTCCCCCGCCTTCGCCATCGTCCGACTGCCCTCCGTCTTCTCCGACCACATGGTCCTTCAACGCGACGTCCCCATCCCCGTCTGGGGTTGGGCCGACCCTGGGGAAGAAATCACGGTCACCATTGCCGGCCAGACCCAATCCACCAAGGCCGACGCCGCCGGCAAATGGCGGGTCAAACTCGCGCCCCTTTCCGCCACCGACACCCTCACTTTCACCGTCAAAGCCCGGAACACGCTAACCGTAAACGACGTCCTCGTCGGCGAAGTCTGGCTTTGCTCCGGCCAGTCCAACATGGCCATGACCGTCGGCCGCGCCCAAGATTTCGACCGCGAAAAGCCTGCGGCCACCTTCCCGGCCATCCGCATGTTCCGCCAGACCGACGGCCCCTCGCCCATCCCGCAGGAGCAAGGCCAGGGCAGTTGGATCATCTGCTCGCCCGACACTGTCGAGACGTTCTCCGCAGCCGCTTACTTCTTCGGACGCGAGATTCATCGACAGATCAAGACTCCCGTTGGACTGATCAATTCCTCCGTCGGCGGCACCGCCATCGAAGCCTGGACCAGCCTCGACATCCAGCAGAACCGGCCCGAACTCGACCCCATCTTCGACCGGTGGAAGAAAGCCCAGGCTGATTTCAGCCCCGAAAAGGCTCAGGCCGCTTTCGTCAAACTCGTGGCCGGGCACCGGGACGCCGTCGCCAAAGCCCGCGCTGAAGGCAAACCCGCACCCCGCCCGCCACGCAAGCCCACCGACCCACGTCTCGACAACAACCACCCCGCCAACCTGTTCAACGGCAAAATCATGCCGCTCATCCCTTTCGCCATCCGCGGAGCCATCTGGTATCAGGGCGAGAACAACGCCAACCGCGGCAACGCCGAACTGTACCGCCTCCAACTCGAACTGCTCACCAAAGACTGGCGCACGCGCTGGGGCCAGGGCGATTTCCCCTTCGCCTGGGTGCAGCTTCCCAATTTCCGCAAGCCCCAATCCGCCCCGGTCGAGGAATCCGGCTGGGTCACCGTCCGCGAAGCCATGCTCCAGGCGCTCCAGATCCCCAACACCGGCATGGCCATCACCACCGACGTCGGCGAAGCCAACGACATCCACCCGCGAAACAAACAGGCCGTCGGCCAGCGCCTTGCCAACTGGGCTCTCGCCACCGTCTATGCGCAAAAGCAGATCGCCCCCTCCGGTCCGCTGCCCGCCGGCCATGAAACCAAGGGCGCGGAAATCATTCTCTCCTTCAAACACACCCACGGCGGCCTCGTCGCCAAAGGCGGCGAACTGAAAGGCTTCGCCATCTCCGGACCCGACAAAAAATGGCTCACCGCCAAAGCCCGCATTGTCGGCGACAAAATAGTCGTCTCCCATCCCGACCTGAAAAATCCAGCCGCCGTCCGCTACGCCTGGGCCGAAAACCCCGACTGCAACCTGTTCAATGGTGCCGGCCTCCCAGCCTCCCCATTTCGCACCGACAACTGGAAATGAACCCTTCCCCGTTCGCGCTCACGCCAGCAGTTCCTGTATCTCCTCCCACGTTAGCGCCTCGCTGAGCTGTTCCTCGCTGCCGAGCGTCGCGTGGATCACGGCGCGTTTGCGCTGTTGCAGGCTCAAAATCTTCTCCTCCACCGTGCCGCGGGTGATCAGCTTGTAGCTCGTCACCACCCGCGTCTGCCCGATGCGATGCGCACGGTCCGTGGCCTGATCCTCGACCGCCGGATTCCACCACGGATCGAAATGAATCACCGTGTCCGCGCCCGTCAGATTCAGCCCCACGCCGCCCGCCTTGAGGCTGATGAGAAACACCGGAATCTGCGGACTCGACTGAAATTTCCCCACCACCTCCGCGCGATTCGTCGTCGAGCCGTCGAGGTAGCAATACTCGATCTCCTCTGCCGCGAGCCGTTCCTTGAGCAAGCCCAGCATCGTCGTGAACTGGCTGAACACGAGCACGCGATGCCCGCCGTCGATCACTTCCTCCAGCAGCTCGCCGAACATCTCCACCTTGCCCGACGCCGCGACCGGCTTCGCGTCGTCGCCCGCTTCGAGCTTCAGCAAGCGCAGATCGCAACACACCTGCCGCAAGCGCAGCAGCGCCGTGAGCACGACCATGCGGCTCTTCGCCAATCCCTGCTGGCCCACCGCGTCGAGCACCTGCTTGCGGCTCGCATCCAGAATCTGCCGGTACACCGTCGCCTGCTCCTCCGTCAGGTCGCAGAACGACACCTGCTCCAGCCGCGCGGGCAGGTCCGCCGCCACGTCCTTTTTCAAGCGCCGCAACAAAAACGGCCGCAGCCGCCGCGCCAGCCGCGCCTGCGCCTCGGCGCTCTTCTCGCGCGTGATCGGCTGCTCGTACCGCTCGCGGAAATCCGCCGCCGCCCCGAGATAACCCGGCATCAAAAAATCAAAGATCGACCACAGATCGAGCACCGAGTTTTCCAGCGGCGTCCCCGTGAGCACGACGCGGTGCTGGCAGCGGACTGCCTTCACCGCCTGCGCGTTTTGCGTCTGGCGGTTTTTGATGTGCTGCGCTTCGTCGAGCACCACCGTGTCGAACTCGATCCCCGCGTACCGCTCCGCATCGCGCCGGATCAGCGCGTAGCTCGTCACCACCAGGTCGCTCTGCGCCACCTGCTCGAACAGCCCGTGCCGCTGCGGCCCGCTCAACGCCAGCACCCGCAGCCGCGGCGTGAACTTCTTCGCCTCCGCCGCCCAGTTGAACACCAGGCTCGTCGGACACACGATCAGGCACGGCCCGCGCGCCCCGCCCGCGTCCTTCACAGATTGCAGAAACGCCAGTGTTTGCAGCGTCTTCCCCAGCCCCATCTCGTCCGCCAGTACGCCGCCGAAACCATGCGTGCGCAGAAAACCCAGCCATGCGACACCGTGTTTCTGATACGGACGCAGCACCGTTTCGAGGTCACCGAGCGGCGGCGGCGTGAGCTTCGCCTCGCCGCGCAACTGCGCCGAGCGCTCGCGCCACGCGGCGGGAGTCTGCAATTTCCAGCCCGCGTGCTGCCGGATCGTCGCCTCGAGGAAGCCCGACTGCGCCGCGTCGATGCGATACCCCTTCACGTGCTGTTGCGGAGCGCAGTCGCGCAACGCCTCCTGAAAATCCTCCACCGCGCCCGTGTCGATCAGCGCGATCTTCCCGTTCCGCAACCGCGAGTGGCTCTGCCCCGACAGGATCAGCCGCTGAATGTCCGCCGGGGAAAATTTCTCGCCGCCCGCCGATTGCACGGTCATCTCGAGGTCAAACCACCGCTCGCCCGACGGCGTCACCTCGAAGCGCGGCTCGACCCGTTCCAACTGGCTCGTTGTCGTGCGTTCGAGCCGCTCCTCCAGCGTCACCTTCCACTCGCGTTGCAGCTTCGGATACAGCCGCGCGAAGAACGCCAGCACGGCATTTTGCCCGGTCAGTTCCATGCGGCCCTGCGCGTCGTTGCCCGCGAAACCCGCGCGCAGCAACCGCAGCAGCGCCGCCTGTTCCGCCGGCAGATCGCGCGTCGTGTAGCGCATTGGCTGTGTCGGGTCCGCCAGCCATCCGGCCTGGTCCGCCGCGCTGCTCCCCGCGACAAACACGCGCCCCCCGTAGGCGCATTCCAGCTTCGCGAGCAGATGTGTCAGCCCACCGCTCAGCGACAGCCGGAACTCCGGCGTCATCGCTTCGAAGACAAAATCCTCGAGCCGGAAATGCAGCGTCACATCGCACCCGGCTTCGAGCACCGGCAGCTCCTGCGTGAGAAACTGCGGCACCCGGCTGCGCGGCAGGCGGGCCGCATTGCGCAACAAATCCTTCCACGCCGCCAGCAAGCCCAGCGGCTCGAACGTCGTCGCCGCTGCCGCCCAGAGCACGCGGCCCGCCACCACCGTCGGCGGTTTGAACCCCGGCCCGAGCGCCAGCGTGATCTCGCCGTTGCTCCCGAGAAACGCCTCCAACGGCACGCGTCGCGGTTCGGCCCGCACCGTCACCGCCGTCGTGCGCCCGATGCCGATGCTCGGATGCCCCGCCAGCACTTCGAGCAGGTCGCTGAACTGCGCCGCGTCGAGCATCAGCGCCCCCGGCGTGTCGCCCTCGGCGAGCCGCTCGATCACGTCGAGCAGGCGCGTGTCTTCCGGCGAAAAACGGAACGCCGTGCTCACCGGCAGATTCGCCAGCGGACTGCGCCCGCCGCGCCATTTGCCCTCGAAGAAAACCATCACCTTCCCCTTCGCCAGTGCGGCTTCCAGATTCGGCGGGAAGATGACATAGATTTCCACCGGCTCGCTCGCGCCCTCGGCGGACGCGCGCTGGACTCGGCGCACGGAGGGTTTTGGAGCGGTGGGTGAAGGCGTGTTCTTCGGCACCGCGGTCGCAGCGCTCGCAGACCCCGGTTTTCCCGACGCTGCCGCCGGATTCGCCGCGCGCAGCCAGTGCAGCCCCACCGCCACCGAGTGCGCACAGATTTTCCCCCACTGCCGCGAGTCGCGGCAGGTGCAGAGATTCTCCATGTCCGACGCGCTCTTGATCACCAGCCCCGAGCGATACGAGATCGCATCAGCCTGCACCACACCCTTGAGCACCGGCCGCCCCCAGTGCGAACTGAGCACCTTGTCCGCCGCGAGCAACGCCCGCGCCTGTTTCATCGCCTCCCACCCCGCCGCCGTGGC
Organism: uncultured Akkermansia sp.; assembly: GCA_964623105.1. Classification (GTDB taxonomy): domain Bacteria; phylum Verrucomicrobiota; class Verrucomicrobiia; order Limisphaerales; family BJHT01; genus BJHT01. Next base: position 10,234 of record CAZUUP010000048.1, on the reverse strand, counting down.
GAACAGCGATTCGCTCAATTTTAGTTCAGACATGGTGAAAATTCGGCGCGGCCGTTGCGGAAAATCTGCCTGCGGGTCCGCGACGATTGCGCTTGAAACTCGCCATGAGCGCTACGGTAAGGCGCGTCTGTCCCCAGCGCGCCGCCGAACCGTACGAACGCCCCACCGGCGCGCTGAGGACAGGCGCGCCCTACCAACCGCAGCCAATTCGGAAGCTCTCCGCCCGCGATCATATTTCCGTAACCCGCCCGATTGGTCAGTACGTCCCCGCTTCAACCCATTGACGCTTCAACTTTTCAACCACCCGCTCCGCAAGCCTAATTCACCACATTCCGCAACCGCTCGCCGAGCAGCGCCCGCCTTACCGACTGCGCGCCTTTCACCCGCATCTCCATAAGCCCCTGCTCGCAATAAAACGCCGCATGAGGATTCACCAGCACACGGTGATGCGCCGGATGCTTCGGATCACGCCACGCCTTGATCAGCGGGTTGTCCGGCGACGGCGGCTCATCCGGCAGCACATCGATCGCCGCGCCCGCGAGTTGCCCCGACTCAATCGCCGGCGGAATGCACGCCACGTCGATCAGCCCGCCGCGCGCGGTGTTCACCAAATACGAGCCACGCGGGAGTTTTGCCAACGCGCCTGCATCGATCATTCCGCGGTTCTCGTCCGTCAGGGGGCAATGCAGGCTCACCACCCACGACTGCGCCAGAAGGTCGTCCAGCTTTTCGACCCGCCGCACCCCCAGCGCCTTGTCAAACCCGTCGTCGCGATACGGATCATAGTAGGCCACATCCATCCCCAGCGCCTGCGCCCGCAACGCCGTCGCCGTGCCAATGCGGCCAAGGCCGATCAAGCCGATGGTTTTGCCCCGGTGGCGTTCGAGCGGCACCGCCTGCCAATACATCCACGGCCCCTCCGCCGCTCGCAGGCGCGAGTTCATGAGGGCAATTCCGCGGGTCAGCGAGAGCATCATGCCAATGGCCGAATCCGCCACCTCCTCCGTCCCATAATCGGGCACGTTCGTGACCGGAATGCCCATCTGCCGCGCCAGCCTCCAGTCCACGTTGTCAAAGCCAACGCCGCCGCGCACGATGATGCGACATTGCTTCAGCCGTCCCACCGTTTTTGCCGAGAGCGAGAGATTGTGATACAGGATCACCGCATCCGCACCCTCAATCCTGCCCGCCAACTCGTCCTCGTGATGCGCATCCAGCGCCACAATGTCCGCGATGTCTCCCAGAACCTTCAGTTCCGGTTCCAGCGCATCCTTGAGAAAATCCGTGATCACCACCCGAAATTTTTTACTCATAGAAAATTGTTCCGCCGCCCCATGCGGCACGCCCCCGGACTCTAGCGGGACGCGCCGACCTTTCCAGAAGGAGTTTCGGTTCTGCCCCGCCCTTCCCCGCGGGCGGAACAACGTTCACTCCGAAGCCTCACCCCGACGCATCAACTCGATACGCAATTGACACCGTCGCCGCACCTACCTACTTTCGCCCAGTAAATACCGAGTCGCAGACCCCGAATTTACCTTTCGGGGCTTTTTATTGTCGCGACCCGATTCGCAAAGTTATGGCAAACACCATTCTGGTCGGCGCCCAGTGGGGCGACGAAGGCAAAGGCAAAATCATCGACGTGTTGACTGAACAGGCGGACATTGTCGTCCGCTACGCGGGCGGCAACAACGCCGGTCACACGGTCTTCGTCGGACCGCAAAAATACGTCCTTCACCTGATTCCTTCCGGAATCCTGCGCAAAGGCAAAACCTGCGTCATCGGCAACGGCGTCGTCCTCGACCCCGTCGGCCTCGTCAAGGAACTGCAAGGACTCGCCCAACTCGGCGTCAGCGTGTCCCCGGACAACTTGCTCGTCTCCGAGACCGCTCACGTCGTCCTTCCCTACCATCGCGAACTTGACGGCGCCCGCGAACTCGCCAAGGGCAAGGGAAAAATCGGCACCACCAAACGCGGCATCGGCCCATGTTACGGGGACAAGGCCGCCCGCGTCGGCATCCGGGTCATGGACCTTGTCAGCCCCGATCGCTTCGCCGCCAAACTCAAGGTCCGCGTCAAGGACGCCAACGCCCACCTGAAAGGCCTCGGCGCCGCGCCCGTGAGCTACAAGAGGATCCTCGCCGAATACTCGGCCACCGCGGAAATCCTCCGCCCGCACGTCACCAATACCGTCCGCTACCTCCACGACGCCACCATTGCGCGCCGCGGCATCCTCTTCGAAGGCGCCCAAGGGACCTTCCTCGACATCGATCACGGCACCTACCCTTACGTGACCTCATCAAACACCACCGCCGGCGGCGCCTGCACCGGCAGCGGAGTTCCGCCGCACAAGATGGACAAGGTCGTCGGCGTCATGAAGGCCTACACCACCCGTGTAGGTGAAGGTCCATTGCCCACCGAGTCCGCAGAAATCTCCGACCTCCTCCACGGCATGGGACGCGAGTTCGGCTCGACCACCGGACGCGCCCGCCGCTGCGGCTGGTTCGACTCCGTCGCCACCCGCCACGCCACCATGGTCAACGGCATCGACGAACTCGCCGTCACCAACCTCGACGGTCTTGACACGCTTGCCTCCGTCAAGGTCTGCACCGGCTACCGCGTCGGTTCCGTCACCTTCGATCACCTCCCGAACGACATCGAAATCCTCGCCCTCTGCGAACCCGTTTACGAGGACCGCCCCGGATGGCAGACCGACACCAGCAAGGCACGCAAGTGGAAAGATCTCCCCCTCAAGGCCCGCGATTACCTCAAGTTCATCGCCGACCAGACCGGTGCCAAGCTCACCATTGCCTCCGTCGGTCCGGCTCGCGAACAAACCATCTTCCTCTGAGCCGACCGATGAGCGTTGCCGTCCAGCTCAGCGCCCAGGCCAAAGCCAGCCTGCCCACCCACGTTGCCATTATCATGGATGGCAACGGCCGTTGGGCCAAGGCCCGCCACCTGCCTCGCGTCGAAGGTCACCGCAACGGCGTCGAATCCGTCCGCGCCGTCGTCCGCGCTTGCGGCGAACTGGGCGTAAAATACCTGACCCTCTACGCGTTCTCCGTCGAGAATTGGAACCGCCCCAAGGACGAAGTGGACACCCTGATGAAATATCTCGCCCGGTTTCTGAAGAACGAAATCGGCGAACTCAACCGCAGCAATGTCCGCCTCGATGTCATCGGCCAGATCTATCGCCTGCCCGAATTCGTCCAGGAACAGCTCGCCAAAACCCGCGCCGCCCTCGAAAAAAACACCGGTCTGACCCTCGTCCTCGCCCTCAGCTACGGCGCACGCGTCGAGATCGTCGAAGGCGTCCGCGCCATCGCCGCCAAGGTCAAGCAGGGCAACATCGACCCCGCCGAAATCACCGAACAGGTCATCTCCCAGCACCTCTACACCCGCCACCTGCCCGACCCCGATCTGCTCATTCGCACCAGTGGCGAAATGCGCCTGAGCAACTTCCTCCTCTGGCAAATCTCCTACACCGAACTTGTCGTCACGCCCACGCTCTGGCCCGATTTCCGCAAACCTCATCTGTGCGAGGCCATCGAGGAATACGCCCGCCGCCACCGCCGGTTTGGAGGTCTCTGACCGCCCGGATCGCCCCCCCGCCCGCTTTCCCGCGGCAGCCTGCCGACCCGCGCATGGCTCGTCCCCCCGTCGCGTCACTTACCCGCGCCACGTTTCAGCGATTGCCAGTAACGAACCGCCTCGGCGCGCTCATCGCCATCCAGAATTCCGTTGCCGTTTTTGTCGAACCGCCGGAGCAGTTCGTCCCGCAACGCTTGGGAAAGATTCTGCCAGATCTTCGCGGCCGCCGCGCCGTTCATAATCGGGGAATCCGTGGTGTAGCTCAGGAAAGCGATGCACATCTCATCCGTGGTCTGCTCGCCCCACCGGACCAGTTTGGGCGGCTGATTGGGATTGCGCGGATTTTGCGCCGAGTTGTCGAACCGCGCCTCCAGTTCGATGCGCGATCCCCGCGGGAGTTCCAACGGCTGCACATAACCGTAACCAATCTGCCAGTTGAAATCCCAGTCCGGGATGCGGACCATACCAACCTTGCGACCGTCCGGCAGCGTCGCCGTCACCGTCATCTCACGCCCCAACAGGTGCATGTGCGGAAAAATCTCCAACACCCGGGCGTCCGCCGGTACCGGCATCGAGCCCTGCACCAAATAATTGGCCTCTCCCGCCGGAATCTGTAATCCGCGGGTCCGCACGCTCGAAACATGAACCCGGTGATCCACCTTCCCCTTCGCAAAATACAGCCCCAACCGGGTCTGATCGCGCTCCACCTTGCCCGTCTTGTGATAGTGGACCTGCAAAACCACATCGGCACCGGCCGGGATCAATTTGCCGTGCCTTTCCGGCAGATGCCGCGCCGTCTTGCCTGGCGCCCATCCCTCCAACCATTCCGCCCCCAGAAAACCTGGACCGCCCCCCGTTGTGAACCCCGGCCCAGCCGCCGCCGCATCCAGCTTGCGCGCCCGCCCGCTGACATCCAGATAGGCGATCACATGATGCACCACCGCGCGATTCCCCGGTCTGAAATCCACCGCGGAGACATACCGATCTTCCCGTAAGCCCGAGGGCAGCACAAAAGCCCGATACACATCGCGCCCCTCAGCCTCGACCGTGTAAGCTTCCGTCGGCTGCAACACCAGATCCGGCTCTCCCAGCATCCATTCGCTGGTAAACTTCGGCGCCACCGGCAAATCTTCCGCCCGCCCTTCAGGCGCACCCATGGCCGCCCACGACTGCACCAACCGAATCTGTTCATCACTCAACCGGCGGACGTCGTGAAACACCCCGACGGCCGGATCAGCCTTCCACGGGGGCATGTAACGGTCCGCAACCACCTTGGCAATGGTCTTGGCGCGCTTCCGGGCGTCCTCAAAATTCAGCAGTGGGAACGGCGCCACCTCGCCCGGCCGATGGCACGACGAGCAATTGCGAAAAATGATGGGCGCAATGTCGCGATTGAAAGTGACGCTTTCCGCCGCCGCGCTTTGGTTGATATCGCCGAACAGAGCTGCCACGACGGCGATTACGGCCCGGAACCATTTTCCCTGCGACGAATGCGTCGCTGCCAAAATGGGAATAATCTTCATGGAGTTTTGCGCTTCAGCGACGGGATGAAACAACCAACTGCTTTGGTCGCCGGTTCAACCACCGGCTTGCCGGCCAGCACTGCCTCGATGGCTTCGCGCAAATCCCGGCGCGTCGGTTCCTGACGGCGTTTCCCCAACTCAACGAAACGATCATCAATCCGACCACGGTACAAAACCTTTCCCTCAGGTTCCACGAGAAAGGCCTCCGGGGTCACCGTTGCCCGGAGCCGCGTCACCAAGGCATGCGCGCGATCCAACAGAACCGGACACACGTAACCGTAGTCCCGCGCATGCGCTCGCGCCGCCTCCGTCGACAAATCGGGATCCACCTGAACGACAAAAAAGCGCACGCCGCGCGGTTCAAACTCCCGGACCAGGCGGTTGATCTCCGGCGCAAATGCATTGGCAATCGGGCAATCGTGGAGGACAAAGATAACCGCGTCTGCTCGGGCGGACGACTTCTCCAAGGGCCGGTGAAGCTTCCCCTCAAAATCGGCCAACTCCACGGCCGCGGCGACCCGCTCGCACGCGACACCCGCAACCGCAACCAGCACCAGAGCGATCCACCGGGCCACGCGCTTTTGTTCCAAATTCATCGGAGGTCAAGACGCCCATTCGCCGGTTCGGTTACCCGCAAAAAACGCCCAACCCAGCCCGTCGAATCCGCCCCACCGCCGCCGCTGCTCAGGCACCATCCTACACGGCGCCTACCGCCCGCCCCGTGACCGCAACTCCGCTGCCAGCAGGCGGGCGGCTGGCTTTATATTCAGCCGCAATGGCCCCGAAACAAACCGCCTGACTGAAACGCTCCTCGGCGACCAAGCGGTGATTGCTCGGACGGGAAATCCTTCGATCGTCCAGCCACGCCTCGATCGCCCGCGTGAAAGATTCCGCGTTTTCCATCATCCCGGACCAACAATGCGACAGCCCGAGTTTGAGAAAATCCCGGTTGCCCGGCACGTCGCTGAGAATCACAGGCAAGTCCGCCGCCAACGCCTCCAATACGGCAAACGACAACCCCTCATATCGCGACGTAAGTATCATCGCGTCGATGGTCTGGTAGAAACACGCCGGACTGCTCAGGTAATCCTTCCGGATAATCCGGTGCGCAATCCCCAGTTCACTCGCCAGCGCACGACATTCCGCCTCCAATTCCCCCTTCCCCAAGTGATATAAATGCAGCCGCGAATCCCGCTTCAACATCGGTGCCACCGCGCGATACAGGGTCTGCGGATCCTTCTGGAACGCCAACCGCCCGACCGCCCCTAAAATTATGGCGTCCCCGGGCAACCCCAAACCAGACTTCAATCGCGCTTTCGCTTCCGCATCCACCGGTCGAAAGACCGACGTGTCCACCGGGTTCGGGATCAACTTTTGCCGCTGCGCTTCGATTCCCAACACCGTCCGGCCAAACTCCACTTCTCCGTCAGAAAGATTGACCGTGGTTCCAATCTTACCCAACCAGCGCTCGACCCGGTTGAAAAACCATGCCTTGAGTCCCCGATTGCCCGCCATCCCGTAATACGCGTGCGGCGTGTAAAGAAACAAGCCCGGCACTCCCAGGACTGCCAATCCGCGCGCCAGCCCTCCCGCTTTCGAACTGTGCGCATGAATCACGTCCGGCTTCCGCTCACGCACAAATCGAAGCAGACCAAAGAACGCGCGCAAATCCCCAAAACATGGCGCGTTGCCGACCCGCAGGTTAAGCGTGCTCCCTCCCTTTGCGCGGATGTGTTCGACGAGCATCATCAGCCGGTCCGATTTCCGCACGTCCGAATACGCCAGATCGACCGCAAAACCCTTCGCCAGCAGAAAATGGCTGAGCGCCTCGACGTGCCGAAACACGCCATCCACGCCCGGCTCAACCACCAAGAGAACTCGCTCCATGGATTATTCTACCACAACATCGCGGGATGCGCGGAAAAAAATCAAAACCGCGCCCTCCGCCTCCCGGCGGGTACTGGAACCGACTCCGGCTCGGGGACTACAGGCACCGTACCCGCCGCCACCGCCTCTCCGGCGGGCGCAACTGCATCAACCAATTCGGCCGTCGCGGCTCCAGTCGCTTCACCCTCCGCCACCGGCGCCACCGCAAAATAATCCACCTTCCCCCAATAAAAACAGGCGGCGAGCAGCAGAAATTCGGCCAGCGCAGTCGGCTCAAAAAAATAATCCTCCACTGGATACAATGCGCAACTCCGGCATCCCACCAGGAAGAACGACAGGAGCAGCGGATGGGCAAAAAAATGGTTCTTGGCCGCCATCACCATCAGGAATGCAATTCCGGTGTTGAATGCCAGCATGCCTATCACTCCCAGATTGTTGGCCAGATGCCCCCAGCCCGAGATGATGTTCGAAGCGTCGTACCATCGGACATACTTGAGGTCCGGGAATTTCTCGGTGTATTCGTAGGTAGTCCCCAGCGGCTCGACAATGACGGAAGGCAGCATCTTGACCACGCCATCGATGTCGAAGCGAAACGGCTCAAACTGCATCGTCAATAGAGCATTGGCGATCGGTGCCGCCAGATACGAAGCCGGTCCCCACAACGCCGGGTCGAATTGCGACCACGTTTCCGACAACCCCACCTCGTAGGTCGCAGTCGCCAATTCCTGGCCCGTCCGGGTCGAATTCACGAACGCAAACAGGGCCAGCAGCAACGCTCCGGTTATCGCCAAAGGCATCAGCCGTATCTTCCTTCCCGTCAACTTGAACAGCAACGCCGTGTACAAAAAGCCGAACAGGAATGGCATCTTGATCTGGATCAGGGTGCTCATTATGACACTCCACGCCACCATCACCGCCCCCAGCACCCGGGACTTGACAAAAAAACCCATCGGAATCAGCACCGTGAACAGCGACCATACCATGAAGCTCAGCTTGAATTGATGGTGGTAATAAAACCCATACTGCTTCTCCAGACTCTCGCCACGGATGATTTTCAGCAGCAGCAACGGGGCGCCAACCAGTGAGATATTGTAGGCCACCAAGGCCACAGAGAGGCCCAGAAAAACCATGCCCAAGCGGTCGGAAATCTCCAAGGTGATCCGCGGCTCCACTTTACCCAGCGTGAAGAGCGGCAGCAGGAAAACAATGCACAGGATGATGAACAGGTAGTCCGTGACCCCGAATTCGCAATCCATCACGTGCGCCGCCATCGTCACCAGGCAAAGAACAAACCCACCCACCAGCAGCTTGCGGGGATCTACCAACAGGTCGGCAAAGATGGACTTTATCATCTACAACTGCAGCTCATTCAGCAGCTTTTCCACCTGCTTTTCCCAATCAAACGCCCGCGCAAACTCCACATTCCGCGACCGCTCAAAGTTGGTCTGTACGACGTGCCGCAAACCATCAACAAATTGTCCGGCAGTATCGCACAACATCGCCGGACTGTTCAACTCTTCCAGCGCGCGCCACCGGACCGACACACACCCTAATCCACACGCCAGATATTCGTAAAGCTTCAACGGGTTGACGTGATTGATCAGCGTCGCGTGGCCCCGGACATTAAACGGTATGATACCCACGTCACAGTGCTGCAAATACGCGGGCAGATCGTCGTATTTGCGGCGTCCCAGCAAATGCACATTCGCAAGTCCGTGCAGACGCTCCCTGGCCAGCTTCTCAGGGCCGATCAACACAAAGGACACCCCGGGCAACTGCCGGCTCGCCTCCCGCACCAGCTCGAAATCAAACCACTCCTCGATCGCACCCACGTAAACCGCAATCGGCCTCGGTATTGCCGCCAGATCCACCGGCATCGCCCGCGCCTTGCCGGCGAAGTGCGAGAAATTCACCCCATTGGGGATCAACGCCGTGCGCCGCGGCGCAAACCCCTCCACGTACTCCTTCAGACTCGGTGCCGTGTACCCGACCAGATCCACGTTCTGCGCAATCTCCCGCTCGGCCGCACACGCAGCCGGGGTGAACTTGCTGAATCCGGAGTGATTGTCCGGTACCCGCAGGAACGTCTTGCGACACCGCAACTCCCGCAGCCAATGCGGCTGATAAATGCTGTCGATGTAGAGCAGGTCCGCCTCGTAAAAGCCGTTCCGCCTCAGCTTTCCCACCGCCCCCGGCACCGTCAGTCGATGCCAGTTCTGATGCAACCACCCACCCCGCAACCCCCGTTGGTTGGCCGGCGTCAACAGCGCCCCGGGCACATACGCCCACAGCCGCCCGTCACAAAACCGCCGCCCGCCCTCCCGGTAAATGCCGAAGCGATCCTTCAAATCCTGGCTCACCCCTTTGAGCGGATGCAGCAACGAAATCGGGTCCGAGACAAACGCCACCTCCCAGCCCTTTTTCACGAAAACCTTGGCAATCTGATGGCTGCCCACCTGAAACGGGGACGTCCAGTAGTTTGAAGCAGCCATGACGATCTTTCTGCCCATAGCTCAAGCTTGCTTCACCCGAATTTCCCACTCGAACAAATCACCGTCCGCTTCCAATCGCAGCATTTGGTTCTCCTCCACCCGGCCGTACCCTGCCGAGTATCTTGACTTTACTACAATCCACTCCACTTTGCGCGAAATAAACGCCACCCGCGCCCCGCCCTCCCCCCACAATTCCACCTCCCGCCCCGCGCCTTCGATCCGCCAGCCACCCGGTGCAATCGGAAAACTGACACTTTTCCTCCCCGTCGCCGCGCACTCGTCCCGCCCGCTCAACGAATCTCCAGTCACCCGCAACGTTCGTCGATGGATCTCGCCAAAACCGAAGTGCTCCATCACCACCACCCCTCCCCCGGCTTCCGTCAGGCGTGCCCTTGCCTGTTCGCGCAAACAAAACAACCCCCGGCGCCCCTCCACCATCCGGTTCTGCTCTCGCCCCGCAATCGCCAGGGTGCTGTGCGCAGCGACAGCCCGGAACGCGTTCCGCTCGCGCTGCAGCGGCGTGTACAAGTAAGTCCCGGGATCCACCACCAGCGCCCGTCCTCCCACCGTCAATTCGAACGAAAGCTGGTCATTGTGCGCGTGGCCGCCGATCCCGCACTGCCCCACCGGTCCGCACCGCATAACCACCCGAATCGTCCCGGCTTCGCCGACCACCACGCCGAACTCGCGAAAAACCCGGAGAACCGGCACTTCGATCCTCGCATCATCACCTCCGGAAGC
>CAZUUP010000047.1:0-17334 GCA_964623105.1 uncultured Akkermansia sp. | reverse complement strand
CGCCGTTCACCCAGCAGGTGAACCTGTTCCGCGCCCGCAGATGAGTGCTGGTCAGTGTCAGTTAGTGGTTTTCTCCGTTGGCCCTGGTTTCAACTGCGGCCTTTAGGTTCATTTCTCGGTGGCGGTGTATGACGCGTGGGCGGCGAATGATCCCGTGGCAGTTGGTGACTTGTACCACGGAAAACATGGGGCGGCGGATGTTGCAGCGGCGCGCCGGGAGGCGATCAGTTACGCGGCTTACCGGGTGTTGCGGGAGCGGCATGCCCCGTCGCGAAGTGCGGTCACGACGGTGGCGGTGGACGATTTCACGGGCAGAATGGTGGGGGCGCAGTGCGGGCGTGGGGTGTGGGCGCTGGTGCAAAAGTATTTTGACGGCTCTGTGGTGCGCGAACCGGTCCGGCTGAGCATCTCCCGGTTGCCGGGGGGCAATCACGAGTTGCGGTGGGATGTGCTGCGCGGGGTGTTTTACAAATTGCAATCGGCGACGGAGTTGGGCGGGGTGTTTGGGGATGATCCGGGTGGCGCGTTTCAGGCAACAGACGCGCGGGTGACGCGACAGGAGGGCGGGGTGGGAAGCCGGCGTTTTTACCGGGTGTTGACGTTGCCGGCGCCGTGAGTTCGTGGGAGGCGTCGCGCGGGCGGGGCGGGGCAATTGTGCGTTGCCACAGTGCAGGGATGGGGACAGTTTTAGGGAATGAATTTCCGAGCAAAGATTCTGGGGCCGGATGGCTTGCGGGCGTGGCGGGACGAACTCCGGCGCGAGGGGAGGCGGTTGGTGGTGACGAACGGTTGTTTTGATTTGTTGCATGCGGGGCATGTGACGTATCTGGAGAATGCACGGAATCTGGGGGATGCGTTGCTCGTCGGGCTGAACAGTGATGCGTCGGTCCGGCGGTTGAAGGGGGAGGGGCGTCCGGTGAACAGTGAACAGGATCGCGCCCAGGTGCTGGCGGCGCTGGAATCGGTGTCGGCCGTCGCGTTGTTTCCGGAGACTTCGGCGGCGGCTTTCCTCCAACGGGCGGAGCCGGATGTGTATGTGAAGGGGGCGGATTATGATTTGCAAAAGATGAACCAGGAGGAGCGGCGGATTGTGGAGGGTTTTGGCGGTGAGATCCGCTTTCTGTCGTTTGTCGAGGGGCGGTCCACGACGAATCTGATCAACCGGATGGGGAAACCGGCGGGCGGGGCGGGTCCGGGCGTTTGAGGGGCGCGGAGTGGAGAAGTTGGTGGCGAGACGGGGTGGTTCCTGCTTGCGTAAAATCCACCGGCTTGAGCATTTTCATTCATGGAAGATTTGCTGGCATTGTCCGCGATTGATTCGGAGTTTTACCGGCCCGCCGCCGAGTTTTTTCCGGCGCATCGCCAGATGGCGCTGACGTATGATGATGTGACGCTGGCGACTTTGTACTCGGAGGTGTTGCCGCGCGAGACACTGCTGGACACGGAGTTGGCGGAGGGTTTGAACCTGCACATTCCGGTGATCTCGGCGGACATGGACACGGTGACGGAGGCGCGGATGGCGATTGCCATGGCGCTCAATGGGGGCTTGGGGCTGATCCATTACAACATGGCGGACCGGCAGCAGTTGTCCGAGGTGAGCCGGGTGAAGAATCACGTGCATGGGCTGATCCAGGATCCGATCAAGGTGGCGCCGGAGCAGTTGATCGGAGATGTGCTGGAGATGATCGAGAAGCGGACGTTTGCGTTTGCCACGTTTCCGGTTGTGGAAAGTTCGGGGCGGCTGTTGGGATTGCTGCCGGGGCATGTGGTCAAGCCGCGTTATGCGAAGCGGAAGGTGGCGGAGGCATTGACGCCGCGGGGCCAGATTCACACGATCCACAAGAACGAACTGGGGGCGGACCCGATTGCCCGGGCGGACCGTTTTTTCACGGATCATCCGGGAATTCACAAGCTGCTGGTGGTGGATGACGGGGACCGGTTGCACGGGTTGTTCACGATGAGCGACATCGAGCGGATCACGCAGGAGAAGAGCGCGCAGTTGAAGCCGGCGCGGGACGCGGAGTTCCGCTTGATCTGCGGGGCGGCGGTGTCAACGACGCGGAAGGCGGATGGCTCGCTGGATCGGGAGCGGATTCTGGGGCATGTGGGTGCGCTGGTGGAGCGGGGGGTGGATGTGGTGGCGGTATCCACGGCGCACGGGCACAGCAAGGGGGTGGGGGAAACGGTGCGGTTGATCCGGGACGCGTTCCCGAAGCTGCCGATCATCGCGGGCAACGTGACGAGCGCGGGGGGCGTGGGTTATCTGGCTGATCAAGGCGCGAGCATTGTGAAGGTCGGGCAGGGGCCGGGGTCGATTTGCACGACGCGGATGGTGGCGGGGGTGGGGATTCCGCAGTTGACGGCGTTGTATGTGGCGGCGCAGGCGGCGGGGCGCAAGCGGGTGACGATTGTGGCGGACGGCGGGATTTCCAAATCCGGGGACATGGTGAAGGCGCTCACGCTGGCGCATGCGGTGGTGTGCGGGGGGATATTCGCGGGATGTCCGGAGGCGCCGGGGAGCATCATGGAGATTAACGGAAAGTTGTACAAGCAGTACCGCGGCATGGGTAGCGCCGCGGCGATGAAGGCGGGTTCGGCGGCGCGTTACGGGCATTCGCTGGATGCGACCCGGAAGATTGCTGCGGAAGGGGTGGAGGCCTTGAAGGAGGCGTCGGGTTCGGTGGACAGTGTGCTGACGACTTTGGTGGGGGGCTTGCAGTCGGGCATGGGTTACCTGGGCGCGGCGAAGCTGCCGGATTTGCGGGCCAAGGCGCGTTATATCCGGGTGAGCCCGGCGGGGATGAAGGAAGCGGCGCCGCACGACATCATCGAGGTGAAGGCGGGAAGTTGAGGCGGGGTGCTCGGGGTGATTGCGGTCGGGGGAGGCGCGGCGGCGGATTGGGGAGGGTCAGAATTCGATTTCCTGATTCACAGTGCCGCATTGCGGGCAGCGGGAGCGCTCGACATCTTCGTCGTCGGTGTAAACGAAGGAACATTTGGTGCAGCGAAAGATGTGGTCTTTGCTCGGGGTGGGTTCGAAGCGGCGGCGGCGGCGTTCGTAGTAGATGGCGGCCAGCGCGATGCCGCCGAGGAGGGTGACCAGGTAGGTGAACAGCAGTGCGTCGATGGTCATGCGCGGGGCCGGACGGCGGTGGGAACCGGGAGTGCTGGCGCGGGACGCAGGCGGGCAGGGGCGGGGTGGTTGGTCGGGGAAGAGGGCGGGTTGGCGGGCGCAGAAGAAAGCCAGGTGGCGGCGGGGTTGGTGAAGCGGGGGGGGAGCCATGCGACGGTGTCGCGGGAATCAAGATTGGACCAGGTGGGCACCGGGCGCGGGAGGGTGTTTGCGGGGCGGTTGGGCTCGGGTGGGCTGAGGCTGGTGGTGAGCAGTGGGGCCGCCAAGACCGGGCGGGCGAGCGAACGCAGATCCGGGGTGTATTTGATGGTAGGGGATTCCACCGGGGCGAGATTGGTCCGGATGTAGGTGGCCAGAACAAGGGCGGCGTTGGGCGGCGTTGGCGGGAGCTCGGGATCGGGTTCGGTCCATTCCTGAAGCCGGTGCTGGCGTCCGGGCGGGTTGAGCCAGCCGGGGCCGGAAAAGCCGCGGGGGTTGGCCAGAGCGAACAGCGTGGGATCGCTGGCGGCGAGCAGTTCGAGGATGTGCTGGTTGGCGGCCGGGTCGAGCACCATGGCGATGCGGGCGGGAGAAAGGGGAACGGGGGCCGAGGCGGCGGGTTTTTCCGAGAGAAGGAAGAGCAGCGCAAGCTGGACGCCGAGTATCAATGCGACGGCGGCGATCCAGCGTTGCCGGGTCCAGCGTTCCGGATGGGGTGATGGCGGGATCATGGGGAGGGCTGGACGCGGAGCGGAGTTCCTCCGGGACGGGTGGCCAGGACTACGTCGTGGATGCCGGCGCGTTGGGCGAGCAGGCTGAGTTGCACGATGGCGTCGTGGGCGACCGCTTTGTCGGCCTGCACGACAAGGGTGAGGTCACCAGCGGCGCGGGCGGCGGCGGCTTTGAGCTGGATTTCCAGGGGTTCGACCTGGATCACCTGGCCTTGAAAGTAGTGAAGGCCGGCGCGATCGACGGTGACGACAATGGTCGGGCGACCGGTTGCGGCGAGGCGTCCGGTCTCGGGGAGGTTGATGCGAACACCGGACGTGAAGACGAAGGAAGAATTGAGGGCGAGAAAGATGAGCAGCAGGAAGAAGACGCCGGCGAACGGTGCGGCGTCCAACTGACCGCGGAACATCCGGGTGTTGCGCGGGAATTTCATCGTTTGGTGCCGTTGCCGGCTCCGTTTCCGTTGGCGAGATCGCCGACCAAATGGGCGATTTCGGCCGAGATTTTTTCCATGTCGTGAACGATCGAATTGACGCGGCTGACGAGATAGTTGTACCCGACGTAACAGGGAATGGCGACGGCCAGTCCCAGGGCGGTGCTGATCAGCGCCTTCCAGATTCCGCCGGTGAGCATGGCGGGGTCGGCGGCCAGTCCGTGTACTTCCATTTCGCGCAGGATGTCCACGAACCCGAGGACGGTTCCGAACAGGCCGACAAGCGGCGCGACTTGGGCGATAGTGGCCAGCAGGCCAAGCTTTTCCTCCAGGCGGGGGACTTCGATCATTCCGGCTTCTTCAATGGCCTCGCGCACGCCTTCGCGGCCGCGGTCGCGACTGAGGATGGCGGTCTTGACCATACGCGCCACGGGGCCAGGAGTGGCGTCGCAGATGGAGATGGCCTCGACGATGTTTTCCCGCTTGAGGACGTTGCGGATGCCGGCGATGAACTCGGTGGAATTGATCTGGTCGCTGTGAAAGCGTAGCAGGCGTTCCAGAAAGACGGCGAGCGACACTGCCCCGGCCGTCAGGAGCAGCCACGCCACGGGACCTCCGGCGGATAACAACTTCGGCAACATGCGCTGGTTATAGGTTTCGTGGGCGGAAGTTCAAAGCCGAATCTCGGACCGGGTGGGCGAGCGGGGGTGGGAGGGTGTCGCCGGGCATCCCACGGAGGAGCCGGTGGGTTTGGTGGTTGGTGAGATTGAAATGGAGGTCGGAACGACTGCTTCGGCAACCGTCGGAGAGGTGGTGACGGTGTCCAAAGAGTCCAAAAAAAGCGATACAACTATTGACAAGCGGGGCGGGAAGCCTATCCTGTTCCCAGCTTTTGATTCGGGCGGCAGCACGTTTCTTCAGCGGGGTTCCCCACCCCCACCTCCTTGGCGTCTGCTGCCCGAATCGTTTTCTGTCTGAAGGGCTCCGCGGCTGACATCGCGGGGGTTGACTCCGAAGACACAGCGCCCTCGCGGGGGTGTAGCTCAATTGGTTAGAGCGCTGCCCTGTCACGGCAGAGGTTACGGGTTCGAGCCCCGCCACTCCCGCCATTTCCCCGTTGAGGACGCATTGGCGGACTTCCGCCCGGCCAGAAGCACGCTTGGTTTTCCCGCCGAGGCAGTCCACGGACATTCCAGCCCTTACCTCGTGGGGCAGCAAAGCTTCAGCCGTGATTGGGCGGGCCTGAACCTGTGGCGGTAAGGCCCGCGGAAAGCATCGATCGAAAGACTGCGGCGCTGGGTGATGCGGTCTGGCCCGACCGGTTAAGCAGTGCCACTTCCCGCTCCACGGGATCGCCCTGCAACTTCACGACGACACAATTGGCAATCCGCTGGCGAACCGCAAGTTGCGGCAGTATGGCCAGGCCCAACCCCGCGCTCACGAGTGAGCGGACGGTTTCCAGTTCGCCGCTTTCACAGGCGATCCGCGGCTCGAAACCCGCCGCACGGCAGGCCGCCAGTGCGGTGTCGCGGGCGCGGCCCTTGTAGAGGACGAACGGCTCCGGGGCGAGTCGGGCGAGATCGACGCTACGCAATCGCGCCGCGGGATGCTTCCGGGCCACCAGGACGACGAAAGGCTCCCGAAACAGCACGGTTTCATCGAAACCGCCGCCGCCGGTCGGTAGCTGGACGATGCCCAGTTCGACGCGCCCGTTCTCAATCCACTGGGCCACCGCCTCCGAGGTGCCCTCGAAGAGACAAAGTTCGACGCCGGGATGCCTTTGCCGAAACCGGGCAACAATCGGTGCCAGCAGGCAGGCGCTTACTGATGGAATCGCCCCGACGGCCAGCCGGCCGCCGCGCAGTCCGGCAACATCCTGCACGGCCCGGCGGGCCGCGGCGGCGCGATCGAGCAGGCCTTCGGCGTGCAGTCGCAGCGTCTCGCCGGCGGCGGTGAGCACCGTCTCGCGGCGGCCGCGATGGAACAGCGGCGTGCCGAGTTCGCTTTCGAGCTTGCGGATTTGTTCGCTGAGCGCGGCCTGCGCGAGGTGCAGGCGGGCGGCGGCGCGGGTGAAATTCCGCTGGCGGGCGGCTTCGAGAAAGTATTCGAGCTGGTAGAGTTCCATCGGTTTTTCCAGCGAATTTAATCTGAAAGAACTGTTTTACCAGTGTTTGCAACTGACCCTAATCTCCTCCCCATGACGATACCCGCCTCCGCGGTGCGGATTGATCCGGGCACCAGTTCACTGCCGGCTAAAGCCTCTGCCGGCAGCCGGCTGTGCGTCCACACGATCACCACCAAGCCGCTCAGCCTCGAGCAGTGCCTGGTGGAGTTTCCGCGGCGTGGTGTGACGGGCATCACGATCTGGCGGCAGGCGCTGGCGGGGCGGGAACTGGCTACGGTGCGGCGCCAGACGGCGGATGCCGGGTTGGCGGTCGTCAGCCTTTGTCGCGGGGGCTTTTTTCCCGGCAGCACGGCGGCGGCCCGGCAGGCGGCAATGGATGACAACCTCAAGGCCATCGAACAGGCGCATGCGATTGGGGCTCCGCTCATCGTTTTAGTTTGCGGCGCAGTTCCGGGGCAGAGTTTGGTGGAATCGCGGAAGCAGATCACCGAGGGCATCGCGGCGGTGCTGCCCGCAGCGGAGCAGGCGGGCGTGAAGCTGGCCATCGAGCCGTTGCACCCGATGTATGCCGATGACCGCAGCGCGGTGAACACGATGCGTCAGGCGCATGAGATTTGCGATACGCTCGGCTCGCCGTTGTCGCTCGGCCTCGCGGTGGATGTCTATCACGTGTGGTGGGACCCGGAGTTGCAGGAGCAGATTGCTCTCGCGGGTCGCACCGGTCGATTGCTTGCGTTTCACATTTGTGATTGGAGAACGCCCACGACCGACCTGCTCAACGACCGGGGCTTGATGGGCGAAGGTTGCATCAACCTCCGCGAAATCAGCGACTGGGTGGACGCGACCGGATTTACCGGACATCGCGAGGTGGAAATCTTTTCGAACCGTTGGTGGGCTACGGACCAGCAAAAGTTCCTCGACGAGATTGCCGCCTGCTACGCGCGGGTCTATTCCTCCTAGGCCGCAACTATGCAATCAACGCGAACGGAGCGCGGCCTTCAGGCCGCAGAGATGCCCGCCAGCAGAGACCGTTAAGAGCATTCGGTACGGGTAACCCGACTCACCATTTGATGAATCGAAAGGGAGCAGGCCCGAAAACTCGCACGACCTATGCAGAACGTACGTTTCTGCGGCCTCAAGGCCGCGCTCCGCGGGCCGTTACTGCAGAGTTGCGGCTAAGATTATGAAAACAAAACGCATCGGCATCATCATGAACGGCGTCACCGGACGCATGGGCACCAATCAGCACCTCATTCGCTCCATCAAGGCGATCCGGGATCAGGGTGGTGTGAAAGTGGGCGACGACCTCATTCTGATGCCCGACCCGATCCTCACCGGGCGCAATCACGACAAACTGAAGGCGCTGGCCGAGCGCACGGGTGTCACGCGATTCACCACCGATGTCGATGCGGCGCTGGCGAATCCCGAGGACGAGATTTTCTTCGACGCATCCGGCACGCTGCAACGCGCGGGGTTCATCGAGAAGGCCGTAAAGGCGAAGAAGGCGATCTATTGCGAAAAGCCGACGGCGGTGGAATCGGCGGAGGCGTTGCGGCTCGCGAGGCTTTGCGAGGATGCCGGCCTGAAAAACGGGGTGGTGCAGGACAAGCTGTGGCTCTCGGGCATCCGCAAGTTCCGCACGCTGCGCGACCAGGGTTTCTTCGGCCGCATCCTTAGCGTGCGCGGCGAGTTTGGCTATTGGGTCTTCACCGGCGAGGATGGCGACCAGCCGGCGCAGCGTCCGTCTTGGAACTACCGCAAGGAGGACGGCGGGGGCATCATCGTCGATATGCTCTGCCATTGGCGTTATGTGATCGACGATCTCTTCGGCAAAGTGAAAGCCGTGAGCTGTCTTGGTGCGACGCACTTACCGAGGCGCGTGGATGAGCGTGGCAGGCCATACGCCTGCACGAGCGACGACTCGTGTTACGCGACCTTCGAGTGCGAAAACGGGGTGATCTGCCAGTTCAACAGCTCATGGACCGTGCGGGTGCGCCGCGACGACCTGCTCACGATGCAGGTGGATGGCACGCACGGCAGCGCCATTGTCGGCCTGCGTAAATGCTGGGTGCAAAGCATCGGCACGACGCCGCGCCCGGTTTGGAATCCGGACATCGAGCAGCCGATCAATTTCTTCAACGGCTGGCAGGAGGTGCCGGACAGCACGACCTACGACAATGCGTTCAAGATTCAGTGGGAACTGTTCTTGAAGCATGTCGCCGTGGGTGCGCCTTTTCCCTGGACCTTGCGCGAGGGCGCCAAGGGAGTCCAACTCGCCGAACTTGGCCTGCAAAGCTGGGTGGAGCGACGCTGGCTGCCGGTGACGGAGTTGCCCGCGCTCTGAACTGCAACCAATCTGAACGTATGCAACCGCTGATCGAAAGTCCCCGCGACCTGAAACCTCAGACCACCTGGCTGGAAACCAAGTGGGCTTGGACCGCCGAGGAGGCGCTCGTCGAACACACCACCAAGGCGCGTCTTTGCGCCGCGGCTCTGCTGCCGTTCCGCGATGGAAAGCCCGATTGGGACGGATTTCTGGCCAGCATCCGCTGGATGCAGGCGGCCGCGGATCGTTTCGGCGTCGAGTTGGTTGTCGTGCTCAACGCCGACACGGGCTACATCTTCAACCTGGACGACGCGCTCTACGCCGAGGTGTTGCGGCGTTTCCGCGCCGGCTTTCCCAACGCGAAGTTCATCGCGGGTGTCACGGCGCGCGGCGCGCAGGACGACACGGCGTTCAAGGCCGAGCGGTATCGCCGGCTGATCGACATCGTGCAACAACACGACAACTGCGAGGTCATGCTCATGACCTCGAAATGGCTAAGTGCGCTCGAACCTGAGCCGTGCCGGGACGCTTACTACGAAATCGCGCAAGGGCTCATCCGGCCCGGAATCGTGCATGCGCTGGAACCTGCCTTTGTGCCCTGGGCGCGGCCCTTCGGCCCGTGGCTGCTGCATCAACTTGCGCTGCATCCGAAATTTGTCGGGGGCAAAATCAGCACGCTCGACGAACCGCATTTCCTTTATTGGGCGGCGATGTGTCGTGACCTCGGACTCGATTTTGCGCCGCACAGCGGGGACGATTTTGGCATCGCCACGGCGATCAAACTCGGCCTGCCGCTGCTCATCGGCGCGGCTGTCAGCGGGGCGCCGCTCATCTGCGCCGCCAAGGACATGTGGCTCAACGATGACGCGCCGCAGAAGAAGTTCCGCACGGGCACGGGTCGCTTCGACACGCGTGTTTACAAGGTCTTTGAGGCGTTTCAATCGCTGGAGGACCAGGTCTTCCGGCTTGATGCGAACCTGAGCGCGTCCGCCTACAAGCACAGCACCGCGCATGTTCTGCACGAACTGGGCATTATCGCCGCGCCGGAGGCGCATCCCGCATGTCCCGACCTGCGCGGGGCCGACGAAGCCCAGCGCATGCGCGAGGCGCTGCTGCGACCCCGGCGGATTGCTGCGCGGCTCGGTGTTCCGTATTGATGCCGGCATGTCGTACTGTGCGCACCCGGGTCGGTCGCTGTGCGGTTCTGAAGTCAGGTGTTATTGCGCCGACGCGGCGGCGGGATCGACCGTTGGGTTTGGTTTCGCGGCTGGGTGCCGCTCGACGTGATTGCTTGGATTTGAGAATCTGCCGCCGATGCAAATTTACCTGTTCTGTCTGGCGTTGCTTCTGTTCGTGGTGAACCAGTCCGGAGCCGCTAAACCCAACGTCGTTTTCATCATCGCCGACGATCTGGGCTGGGCGGATGTGGGCTTTCATCAGGGCAACGCGCCGACGCCCAATCTGGACCGGTTGGCGGCGGGCGGCCTCGAGTTGACGCAACACTATGTTTATCCCGTGTGCAGTCCCACGCGTTCGGCGCTGCTCAGCGGGCGTTACGCGACGCGGTTCAATGTGACCAATCCGCAGAACGAACGCGCCTTCCGATGGGACACGGTCACGCTCGCGCGCGCGCTCAAGTCGGCCGGCTACGACACGGCGCTCTGCGGCAAGTGGCATCTCGGCTCGCGTCCGGAACAGGGTCCGAATCACTTCGGGTTCGATCACAGCTACGGTTCGCTTGCGGGCGGCGTGAGTCCGTGGAATCACCGCTACAAGCAGGGGGAGTTCAGCCGCACCTGGCATCGCAATGAAAAGCTCATCGAGGAGACCGGGCATGTCACCGACCTTATCACCGCCGAGGTCATTCGCTGGCTGGACGCGCGTGGCGGCCGGCCCTTCTTTCTTTACGTCCCGTTTACCGCGGTGCATTTGCCCCTGAAGGAGCCGGCGGAGTGGGTCGCGCGGGTGCCTGCCAGCATTCGGGGCGAGGTGGCGCGCCACTATGCAGCGTCGATCATGCACCTCGACGATGCGGTCGGACGGATTCTGGGCGCGCTGCAAAAGCACGGGCAACTGGAGAAGACCATCGTCGTTTTCACCAGCGACAATGGCGGCAGCACAGTCGAGAACAACGATCTGAAATATCCCGACGACAAATGTCCGGGCGGAAAACTTGTGGGCAATAACCGGCCGCTGCGCGGGCAGAAGGGTGACTTGTTTGAGGGCGGCACACGCGTGCCGACAGTCGTTTCCTGGCCGGGGCAATTACGGCCCGGAAAATTCACGGGCGTGGCGCACGTAAGCGACTGGATGCCGACCTTCTGCGCGCTCGCGGGGTATAAGCCGGAGAAAGATCTGAATTGGGACGGGCGGAATCTCTGGCCGCAACTCACCGGTGCCGAGTCAGTGAAACCGCGCGCCATTTACCTTGCCGCCCCGGGTTTTCGCGCGCAGTCGCTGCGGGACGGCGATTGGAAATTGATTGTGGCGCGGGCCGCGCCGAAGCAGGGGGGCAGGCCGGGCGCGGGCGAACCCGAGCTTTTCGACCTGGCGAATGATCCCAACGAAACCAGGAACCTTGCTGCGGCGATGCCGGAAAAGGTCGCCGCCATGCGAGCGAGGCTCGCGGAAATCGCCCGAGCCGACGGCGATGCCGTTGCCAAGGACTGACATGAGAAAGTTCCGCGCAGCGATTCACTTCAAAAGGGCTTTGCCTGTATTTTCGATTTTCCGGCAAATCGATCGTTGCCGCTCCACCGCGCCCCTCAGGCCGAAAGCGTGCGCGCCGGACGGGGAGGATTCGAGCGCGCAGTTCCGAGCGGGGTTGGTTGGGACGCAAACGCCGGGCTCCGCATGCCTCCCGGAGATTCCCTACCGCTGCGACCCGGCGATCCGGACTGAAACCTTCCACCCCGTTTCCACGTCTTTCTCTACGCATCCATGAAAGTCACTCCACTAACCCGGCGCGCCTTTGTCGCCCGCTCCTCGGCCGCCGCTGCGGGCGCTTTGGTGACCCGGTTCGCCACTCGGTTGCTGCACGGTGCCGACGGCGATGGTCCTTACCAGGCCATGGGCACGCGTGCCGGCGAGGTCGCGGACACCACCGCCATCGTCTGGACCCGGCTGACGGCGGCGGCGGTGCGGAACAACTCGGGCATCGTGATTCCCAAGCGCACGCGGGAGGATGGCAGACGCGGCAATTCGATTTCCAAAGTCACCGTACCGGTCGAACAACTCGAGGGAGCCTGTCCGGGCGCGCCGGGCCGGGTCCAATTGCGCTATGGCATCCGCGAGGACTTGAGTGACGCGCGGGTCACGAGTCCCTTGATCGCAACCGAGGCCGGCGATTTTATCTGCCAGTTCAAGCTGACGGGTTTGCGGCCTGGGACGGTTTATCATTACGCCAGCGAGATTCCCGGTTCCGAGGGTGTGCCGAAGGGAGCCGTCTTCCGGGGCAAGTTCGAGACCGCACCCGCCGCCGACACGCCGGGCAACCTGCGCTTCTGTGTGATGACCTGCCAGGGTTACCCCGATCGCGGTCATCCCGATGGCCACGCAATTTACCCCGCCATGGGGGCGCTCAAGCCGCAGTTCACTTGTCTGACGGGTGATCTGGTTTATTACGACAACGACGCTCCCACCGCGGTGACCGAGCGTCTGGCGCGGTATCATTGGGAGCGGATGTTCAGCCTGCCGCGGCTCATCGAATTCAACCGCAACCATTCGACCTACTGGCTCAAAGACGATCACGATACCTTAAGCGACGATTCGGGACCGGGGGCGAACATGGGTGAATTCACTTTCGCGCAGGGGCAGAAAATATTCCGCCAGCAGGCGCCCATGGATCCCGACCAACCGCCTTACCGCACTTTCCGCTGGGGTCGCGATCTGCAGATCTGGTTCACCGACGGACGTGACTTTCGCTCGCAGAACAAGGCACCCGACGGGCCGGAAAAAACCATCTGGGGTGCGGAGCAGAAGGCGTGGTTCAAGCGAACCGTCAAGGAAAGCAGGGCAACGTGGAAGGTGCTGGTGTCACCCACGCCGTTGGTCGGTCCGGATCGCAAGAACAAGCGCGACAATCACGCCAACGAGGGCTTTCAGCACGAGGGCGATGAAATCCGCGCCTGGCTGAAAGACAACGTGCCCGACAATTTCTTCGTCATCACCGGCGACCGTCACTGGCAGTACCATTCGGTTCATCCGCATACCGGTGTGCATGAATTCAGCGCCGGGGCTGCAAGTGATGAACATGCGGGCGGTTCGCCCGGCTTCGACCCGACGACTCACAAGTTTCACCGCGTGCGCGGCGGCTTCCTCGCCGTCACCCTTCGGCGTACCGGAGCCAGCAGTCGGATCCTGTTCGAGCACCGCGACATCGCGGGGCAGGTGGTCTATGAGTGGAGCGCGCAGCGGGCCGTGGCCGGGTGAGGCGGTTGGCCGCCCCGTTGCCACGGGAGCCTGTGTCGTCGAGCTGAAGCCGGCGGTGTTCGGCGTCGTGAAGATGCCGGAATCGCCTATGGAAATATCATCTCGTTCTGGTTGGTAACCGCGGAACCGTAAGAAGTCAGGGCATTCTCGAAGGAACGCCGCAGCACCTCGACGGTCGCCTGCTGCACGCTTCCGTCGGCGAAGGTCAGGTTGCCCTCGAGATTGTGGATGCGAGTTCCCCTGACCCAGACTGCCTGCGTTGGGCCGGGCCGGGCGTCCATCATCTCCCGGCGCAGCGTCAGGGCGACGTTGCCGGGGGCGCTGGCGCCCGCCACGCCCACGTTGTTGACATTGCGATCCACGACGAGCACCCCCAGCGGACGACTCTCGTCCGCCGCGACCCCGAACGCGTAGCTCACGGCGCGGTTTTGATTTGCCGGATGTGCGAGGCTGGTCGTCGTTATTGGACCGGGAGCTTTGGCCAACCCGTTGAAATCCGAAACTCGTGCCGATGTCGCCCGCTCGCGGTCGCAGGGACACAGGAGAATCTTTGGCGTTTGCAGCTCATTCCACATGCACTGGGCAATCTGCCACGATTCCGCCGTCGCCGAGTTCACCTGTGTGCCCGTCGCACCGCTTGGGACAATGTAAGAATTGGTCTTCGCCTGCAGCGGGTACATGTCGCCGTTGTCCGAAGCGAAGACCCGGAATGACGTTCCGATATTCTTTTGTCCGCCCACGCAACTGATCCGCTCGTTCATTGCCTTCTTTCTCATCCAGCCTGGAAGAAACATTGCTGCCAGCACTCCAATGACGACCACCACCACCAGCAAGTCCACCATCGTGAATGCCCGCGACGGCGCTCGAATCAAGGTGTTCATAAGTTCCCGCAGTTTGCTCCCGGTTGCCAGACGCCGATCAATCGCGAACTCTCCGTTTCTCCCCCCTGCCGTCGGCGTCAACCGCATTGCCACTCTTGGCGCGCTCGACCCGCACCGCCACATGACGCGCCTCCGCGATGATGAACTTCTTCACCTCGACCCGCGCCCGTTCCGCTCCAAACTCCTGCAACACCAGTCCCACAATTTCGACCGCCAGCGTCTCGATCAGCTTCCAGCTTCGCCCGTCGCCAAACCGCAGCAACCGCCGGCTCACCGCATAGTAGTCAATCGTCTCCCGCAAATCGTCTTGCGCCGCCGCCGCCGCGAAGTTCCGCTCCATCTCGATTGTCAGCAACAGTCGCTGCGGTGCCGCCCGTTCCGCATCGGGCACGCCAACGTGATACCAAACCTCCAGTTCGTTGATGATGATGGTGTCCATGGGTTTGCGTTGTCAGCCTGTTGCGGCATCCCTTGCCGCCACGGCCTCCAGCAAGATCTTCGTCGGTGTGTTCAACGGCAGTTCCCGGGCTTCCGCCAGCGATACCCAGCGATATTCCTCCGCCTCCTCGTTCAGACGCACCGTCGTCGTTCCCACGCGCCGGCCGGTGTAATTCAGCAGCAGAAAATGCGCGTCGCGATAAAACTCCTGCGAATGAATGCAGTCCTGCACCAGCACGAACTGGATAGCGTCGATCTCCAGGTCCGTCTCCTCCTTGATCTCCCGCCGCAGGGCCGCGATTGAATCCTCCCCAAACTTGATCTTCCCACCCGGAATGCCCCAGAGATGCGACCACTTTTGCGTGCGAATCATCAACACGCGGCCCCGTTCATCGAATATCAGCGCACCCACCGTCGCCACCGGCCGTGACTCCGCGTCCGGTCCGGTTGGCGCCAGACGCATCGCGTTGCGTTCGAGTATCCCGCGCAATTCGCCCAGATGCTCGACGATTAGATCCGGTCCGGCGGCGCGCAGTTGATCCAGCTTGTTGAAACCCGTCAGCACCCCCACTGCGCCGATGCCCCCATGCCGCGCGGTTTCGATGTCATGCTGCATGTCGCCGATGAACAGCGTCTCGTGTGCCGCCAGTCCGTTCTCGGTCAGCACCTGATGGATCACCTTGCGCTTGTCCGGCACGCCTACGTATGGGCGGTCCACGAATGTTCCCAATCCCGTCCGTGCCGCCTGTGTCTCCCAATGATCCGGATGGACCGTGCTCAGCAGGAACGTGCGCACCCCGCGCCCCCGGCAGAAGACCAGGAAATCCCGCGCGTGTGGCAGCGCTTCCACGGAGTCTTGGACTTCACGAAACCGCTCGTGAAACCACACCTCCAGTTGCGCCATGGGCACCTCGGGCAGGTGCCGGTCATAGAACGGTTGGAACGGCAGGCAGAACTCCGCCCTGAACTGGTCCAAAGAAATCTCCTTCCGGCCCGCCATGCGGAACACGTGATTCGTCGCCCGCAACACGGCTGGCAAATCGTCCACCAAGGTCCCGGACCAGTCGAAAATGATGTTCCGAATCACGCTCGATTCTTCCCACAGCGCCAATCCCGGCACAAGCATCACCGCCGCGCGCTGGCATCGTGCTGGGGGGTGGTGTTGAGCGGGTGAGTCCGGTGCAGGGGCAGGGTGCAGTGTCCGCGCCGCGCCGGTGGCCGTCCGTCCCGTGCGGCGGCGCGCTGAGGACAGATGCATCCTACCTGACGGCTGGCGTTTCGTTTTACCGGAAAGGAAGGACCAGCGCTGGCGCATGTCGGTCAATCTGTCGAGCTTCCTTCGGCGCGTAATCATTGAAGGGCACACCGCGCCCGCTGCGTCGGAATTCGGAACATCAACCCCGTGAAAACCGTGAGCAATTATTCCATCGCCTCCCTCACCCGCCGCCAGTGGCTGCAATCTACCGCCGTCCTCGGCGCTGCTGCCGCGTTGTCCCCATCCGGTCCCTCCGTCATCCGCGCGGCTGACGCCGGCGCGCTCCTTGCCCTCGGTTCCCGGCGGGAATTGTTTCTCGATGATTTCCTGATCGCCGAACTCGCGGGTGCCACACTGCACGCGCACCAACCTGAACCGCGCGACGTGGCCATAACCTGCGACGCGCCGTGGGAGGGGAACACGTCGGCCTACTACACGCTCTTCGCGGATGGTGACCTTATCCGCATGTATTACCGCGGAGCGCATTGGGACACCGCCGCCAAGAAGGAAGCCCATCCCGAGTTCGCTTGTTACGCCGAGAGCCGCGACGGACTCGTCTTCACCAAGCCCAAACTCGGCCTGTTCGAATTCCGGGGGTCGAAAGAAAACAACATCATTCTCACCGGAACCGGCACCCACTGCTTCACCGCCTTCAAAGACGGCAATCCTGCCGCGCCCCCCGAGGCCCGCTACAAGGCGGTTTCGGCGGTTTTCAAACGCGGTCTCTACGCTTACCAATCGCCCGACGGAGTCCGTTGGTCCTGGATGAAACAGGAGCCGGTCATCACCGCCGGAGCCTTTGATTCCCAGAACCTCGCCTTCTGGGACGCCAGCCGCGGCGAATACCGTGCTTACTGGAGGATTTTTACCGGCGGCGTCCGCGCCATCCGGACTGCCACCTCGAAAGATTTTCTGCGCTGGGAAAATCAGGCCGACCTCCGCTATGCCGATTCGCCAGCCGAGCATCTGTACACCAACGCGGTGATGCCCTACGCCCGAGCGCCGCACTTGTTCATCGGCTTTCCGACGCGTTTCCAGCCAAAGCACCAGCAGGTCGAGCCGGTCTTCATGAGCAGCCGCGACGGTGTGCTCTTCAAACGTTGGGCCGAACCGCTCATTCCCATCACCGCGCCGAAAGACCGCGATGGCAACCGCAGCAATTACATGACCTGGGGGCTGGTACAATTGCCCGGGCAGGACCGCGAAATGTCCGTGTACGCGACTGAAGCCTATTACGCCGGGCCCGGCAGCCGGGTGCGCCGCTTTGTTTTTCGAACGGATGGTTTCGTCTCGATCCGTGCGGGCGCGGCCGGCGGTAGGTTGTTGACCAAGCCGTTCACCTTCGCGGGCGGAAGGCTGACGCTCAACGTCTCGAGCAAAGGTCCGACCCGGGTGGAAGTGCAATCCCCGGAAGGCAAGGCCCTGCCCGGCTTCGCGGCGACCGACTGCGCGGCCATCACCGGCGATTTCATCGATCACCCGGTCGGCTGGCGCGGCGGAAGCCTCGCGTCCCTGGCGGGCAAGCCCATCCGCCTGAAGTTCGACCTCCACGACGCCGACCTTTTCTCCCTGCAATTCACTCCGGTCACTTGAGCCGCGCCGGG